>NZ_JAALDT010000238.1:0-4609 GCF_014144995.1 Dietzia sp. DQ11-71
CCTGGGCTCGGTGGGCTACCGCGGCGTGGCGGTGCCCGGGGTGCCGTTCGACCCCGCGTCCGCGACCATCCCCAGCCGCGAGGGCCGCGTCCTCGACGCCGCCGACGGCCGCGAGGTGCCCGGGCTCTACGTGGTCGGGTGGATCAAGCGGGGTCCGCGCGGGTTCATCGGCTCCAACAAGACGTGTGCGCGCGAGACGGTCAACTCCCTGCTCGCCGACGCGAACGAGGGTCGCCTGCCCACTCCGGGCCCGGCCGCGCGGTTCGAGGAGTTGCTCCGGAGCCGCCGTCCGGTCCCGGCGACCGTCTAGCCGTACCGAACCGTCTGGCTGTACCGAACCGTCCAGCTGTACCGAACCGCCTGGGTGTACCGAACCGCTCAGGCGGCCTGGTCGGCCGCGACCTGATCCGCGATGACCCTCGCGAGCCGCGCCAGCGGGGAGGCACCGTCGACGTCGGCTTCGTACAGAGCGGCGTACCCCGCGTCGCGATAGGTCAGCAGGGTGTCGGTGACGTCGTCGAGCTGACGGAGCAGATGGGGCGACCACCGTCCGGGATGCTCCACGACGTGCAGACGCAGGGCGACCCGGGTGCGGGAGTCGGGGAGGTTCTCGATCAGCTCGTCGTAGACCTGGACGGGCGTCAGGTCCGAGTCCCTCACGGCGCCGCGGAGAAGGTTCGACGGCTGCACGCCGCTCAGCGGATCGCCCGGCACCGACACCCAGTGGGTGCGCTCGGGGATCGGTCCGCGGCGCGGTCCCGCCACGCCCTGCCCGCCCGGATCGGACGTGCCGACGAGCCAGCGGTCGCGCGGCCGGAACGGGTCGGCGATCAACCCCACGGCGGCGACCCGGTCGAGATCCTCCGGGTGGGCGTCCATCCAGTCGTGGATCACCCGGGTGCCGCAGCACGCCCCGATGAGCACGAGGTCGTCGGACGGGTGGAGATGGACGAGGCGGTTGAGGTCGGCCACCCCGGCCGCGGACGCCGATTCCCAGGTGTGCGACCGCCGGAGCCGACCCGACCCGGGCGCCGGCCACTGCACCCGAACGGCCTCCCGGGCGCCTGTCCATTCAACGAGGTCGTCGACGAACCGTCCGAGAATGGCCGAGGGCTGGCGGTACCCGCCGTCGCTGTCCGCGATGAGTAGTCGCACGTGGTGGCCTCCCGCCCGTCTCACGGCCCGGCCGTAAGATTGATGTGACAACCTCATTGTCGTACGAACGGCTGACAAACAGCACCCACGGAAGATAAATGTTTCGTATCAATACGCGCGTACTGCTGGGGGCGGCGCGTCAGGTGCCGCAGTAGGTGACGTGTGGCGCGGCCTCGGGAGGGGCGGGACGTTCATAGCGCTCGTAACCGGCGCGCCGGGTGTAGGGGTCGGTGACGACGACGAGGAGTTCGGACAGCGGCCCCAGGTCCCCTGCCGTGGCCGCGTCGAGGGCCTCCTCGACGAGATGGTTGCGCGGGATGTAGATCGGGTTGACCCGGTCCATCGATCCCCGGTCGGGTCGACGGGCCCGCCATGTCGCCACCCAGCCCTCCGCGAGCGACCCGACCAGCTCGCGCACCGGCTCGTCGTCCCCGTCCGCGGCCGCCCCGAGCGCGCGGAAGAAGCCGGTGTAGTCGGCCCGCGTCGCGCTGAGCAGCCGGGACAGCTCGTCGATGAGGTCGGTCGCCTCGGTGTCCCCGACCTCGTCCGGCAGGCCGATCTTGGCGCGCATCCCGGCCGTCCACGCCCGCTGGTAGTGCTCCGGGAACGTGCCCAGCACCTCGGTGAGGAGCCGGACCGCCTCGTCCTGGTCCGGGTCGACCAGCGGGACGAGGGTCTCGGCGAACCGGGCGAGGTTCCACTGCAGAACCGGCGGCTGGTTGGCGTAGGCGTAGCGGCCACCGGTGTCGATGGAGCTGAAGACCGTGGCCGGGTCGAACTCATCCATGAAGGCGCACGGCCCGTAGTCGATGGTCTCGCCCGAGATGGTGGTGTTGTCCGTGTTCATGACGCCGTGGATGAACCCGAGGAGCATCCAGCGGGCAACGAGCTCCGCCTGGCCGCGGAGCACGGACGCGAACAGCTCCAGGTACGGGTTCTCCGCGTCGGCGGCGTGCGGGTGATGCCGGGCGATGGCGTGGTCGGCCAGCCGACGCAGCAGCTCGTCGTCGTCGACCGATCGCGCGAACTGGAACGTCCCCACCCTCAGGTGGCTCGCGGCGACGCGGGCCAGCACCGCGCCCGGCAGCGGCGACTCGCGGTACACGGTGTTCCCGGTGGCCACCACGGCGAGCGAGCGGGTGGTGGGGACGCCGAGCGCGTGCATCGCCTCGCTGATGACGTACTCGCGGAGCATGGGGCCGACCGCGGCCAGTCCGTCGCCACCGCGGGCGAACGGGGTGCGCCCCGAACCCTTGAGGTGCAGGTCACGGCCATCGGGCAGCTCCCCCATCAGCAGGGCCCGCCCGTCGCCGAGCCGGGGCGAGTACCCGCCGAACTGGTGTCCGGCATAGGCCTGGGCGACCGGCGTGGCCCCGTCCGGCACGTGAGTGCCCGTCAGCACCCGCACGCCCTCCTCGCCACGCAGGTAGTCGGCGTCCAGGCCGAGCTCGTCGACCAGCGCGTCGTTGAGCACGAGCAGCCGCGGCCCGGACGCCTCCGCGGCCTTCCACGGCACACCCAGTTCCGGGAACTCGCTCGCGTACCGGGTTCCGAGAGTGAGGGGACGTGCGGTGTCCGTGGTCATGGCCCCGACGATACGGACGAGCCGCCGGGCGGGTCGGCGCGTGGACCGGGCTCACCGGGTCCGTCCCGGTCCTCTCCCGCACCATCGCGTTCGGCGATCCTCTCCAGGAGCCAGGAGGCGAGCGTCGCCGTGACCACGCCCAGCAGGGCGATCCCGCCGAACATGAGCCCCACCGCGATCGTGCGTCCCACCGGGGTCACCGGCGAGTAGTCGCCGTACCCCACGGACGTCACCGTCACGGTCGCCCACCACAGGGACTCACCCCATGTCTGGATCGACGCCCCCGGTGCCCCACGTTCCGCGTTCAACACCGCGAGCGAGGACACCACGAGCAGGACCACCGTCCACCCCGCGGCGTAGGTGATCGCCTGACCGCGCACCACTGTGCCCGCCGACCGCCTCATCCCCCCGAGCAGGGTCACCAGCCGGAGCAGTCGCAGCGGTCGCAGGACCGGCAGAGCGATGACCGCGAGGTCGTACCAGTGCCTGAGCAACCACGGTCCGCGACGCTCCGCCAACGCCAACCTGACCACGAAGTCCACGGCGAACAGAACCCAGGTCCCCGCCATCACGATCCGGGTGACCACTCCCACCGGACCCACGGGTTGTCCTCGCCGTGGCCGGCATCCTGTTCAACGTCGGGATCTTCCTCTGGCTGGCACCGCGCATCATCGGCCGCTACTGGTTCGAGCGCGGCATCGGAGACTTCGGCCAGTCGATGGGCGTCACCGCCACCGGCCTCATCCTCATGCGCATCGTCGACCCCGATACCCAGAGCCCCGCGTTCGAGGCGTTCGGGTACAAGCAACTCGTCTTCGAACCGTTCTTCGGCGGCGGCCTCGTCACCGCGATGGCCGTGCCGATCATCTTCCTCACCGGTGTCTGGCCGCTGTTCATCACCATGCTCGTCGTCTTCCTCGTCGCCGTCCTGTCCGGGCTGCTCTACTTCCGTCCCAGGGAGATGAAGGAGCGGGCCGAGTGGAAGAATGCCGGGGAACCGCAAGACGAATCCGACACCGCCACCGCGAGCTGACCACGGCGGCCGCCCATGCCCACGTCGTCGACGCCCGAGTCCGCCGCCGGGCCCAGGCCTGATCCCACCACCGATCCGACCGCCGGGCGACGCCTGGTGCACTCGGGATTCCTGTTCGGGTGCGGGATCGCCGGCTCGGTCATCGACCTGTTCGTCTTCCACCTGGTCCTGCAGTGGCATCACTTCTACGACCTGTCCACCACGACGACGGCCCTGGTCGCCGACGGCCTGTTCCACGGGGCGACCTGGTTGATCACCGTGTGGGGCCTGTTCATGTTCGCCGACGTCCGCCAGCAGATCGCCGTCCCATGGGCCCGCTGGGTCGGGGCGGTCCTCACCGGCGTCGGGTTCTTCCAACTGGTCGACGGGATCGTGTTCCACAAGCTCCTCGGCATCCACCAGATCCGCTACGGCGTGGACCTGCTCGTCTACGACCTGGTGTGGATACTCTCCGCGATCCTCCTGCTGGTGATCGGCCTGGTCCTGCTGCGCCGGACCAGGAACACAGCTCTGCCGGCCCCCACGATTCGGCGGCCCCGGGGCTGATCGACGGTGGACACCGGACACGCGCACCACGGTCACGACGCCACGCCGGGGGGTGCCGACGCGGTCGGCACCACGCCGGGAGAACACGCGACCTCCGTCGCCGCCGAGTGGTGGGTCCTTGAGTCCGTCGGACCGGCCGTCTTCGTCCTGGCCCTGACCGCGTACCTCCTCGGTGTGTACCGGCACCGCGGCCGCGGACCATGGCCCGGATGGCGGACCGCCGCCTGGATCGCCGGACTGACCAGCGTGGGCGTCGGCTGGGCCGGTCCGCTCGCCGAGGCCGCCCGCCA
>NZ_JAALDT010000239.1:0-1973 GCF_014144995.1 Dietzia sp. DQ11-71
CCACCCGGAGGCGCGCCCACCCCACCCAGCGCCCACCCCGCCCAGCGCCCACCCCACCCCGAGGATCCGCTACTCCAATTCGGGATCCGCTGGTCCCATCGGGGTAGCGGATCCGGAATCGGGGTAGCGGATCTCCTGGGGATCAGGCGGTGTGGTCGGCGGCGGCGGGCGCGAAGTCGTCCGCGCTCTCGGGGGGCATGGTGCGGGTCATCGCGGCTGCGGGAATGACCGCCCCGGCCAGGAACGTGAGGATGCCGAGGCCTCCCATCACGTAGGCGAGCCGGTGTCCGTCGCCGATCTCGAAGCTCGAACCGAAGATCAGCACCATCGAGATCACGAACAGTCCGCCCGTGACCAGCGAGAGCGACTGAGAGCGGGCCTGCAGGAGCGTCGCCAGCTCGAACTCGTCCAGGTATCGGGCGGGGGCGGTGTCCTTGGAGTCGATGGTGATGCGCAGCATCGTCCAGACCACGCAGATCACCACGGTCATGGGGAGCCAGGCCAGGATGATCGGGAACCAGAAGTAACCCGCCACCGCGATCGCGGCCATGATCGCCAGGCTCGCCCAGTTCAGGCGGACGAGCAGTCGGCGACGTCCCGGGGTACGCCACGACGGGAGTCTGCCCTCCGTCCGGGTCTGCATCTTCTCGAATCGCTGCTCGGATCGGGTGAGGGTGTCGACGCGGTTGGAGGTCATGATCGGTCCTCTCGGGTGGGGCGGTAGATCTCGGCGGACATCGGTCGGAACTCCTCGCGGGAGAACACGGCCTCGACCGGCAGGTCGAAGACCGCGCAGATCCGGAAGGCCAGATCCAGGCTCGGGTAGTGGTCGCCTCTCTCGAGCGCCCCCACGGTCTGGGGGTTGACCTCGATCTGCTCGGCGAGCGCCGCACGGCTCAGGCGGCGCTCGGCCCGCAACACGGCGATCCGGTTGTGAATGGGGAGCTTTTCTCCCCGTCGGACTGGGCTCATGTATCTAAGTGTTGGGAAAACCCAACGATTTGTCAATGGTCCGTTGTGGGTAGGCTGGATCACATGAGTAGCGGAAGCATTCACGACATCTCGTTCACCACCATCGACGGCGAGCAGGCCAGCATGGGCGACTACGCGGGCCACGCGGTCCTCGTGGTCAACGTCGCCAGCGAGTGCGGGCTCACCCCGCAGTACGAGGGGCTGCAGGAGTTGGCGGACGACTACCGCGACCGCGGCCTCTTCGTGATCGGGTTCCCCTGCAACCAGTTCATGGGCCAGGAGCCGGGTGACGAGGACGCCATCAAGGAGTTCACCTCCGGCAAGTACGGGATCACCTTCCCGCTCGCGGCCAAGGTCGACGTCAACGGGCCCGACCGACACCCGCTCTACGTCGAGCTCACCAAGGTGGCCGACTCCGACGGTGAGGCGGGGGACGTGCAGTGGAACTTCGAGAAGTTCCTGCTCTCGCCCGAGGGGGAGGTCGTCGGACGGTTCCGTCCCAAGGTCGAGCCCGGAGCCCCCGAACTGGTGGACGCGCTCGAGGAGACACTTCCGATCTGACCGCGCCGGCGGGGATATCGGTCTCGGCACTGTGTCGGGTCGGCACTATGTCGGTCTCGGTACTGTGTCGGGCTCGGCAATCTGGAGTACACCTCGCCGTCGTCACCGCGTCATCACTCCCTGACACGATCCCCCCATGACCCCGCGCCTCATCGTCTCGGTCTCGGGACTCCGCGACACCACCCTCGACCACGCCGTCGACCTGGTCGGCGACCTCGAACGTCGATCCGTGCCGGTCTCGCTGCTCGTCGCCCCGCGGCGGGGGCGCGAGTACCGACTCGCCGACGACGACGGCACCCAGGAGTGGCTGCGGCATCGCCGGCGGCGGGGCGACGCCATCGTGCTGGGCGGTTACGACGACGCGGCGACCAGGCCCCGCAGGCCCGAGTTCGCCTCGATCGGACCCGCCGAGGCCGCCGTGCGTCTCACCGCCGCCGACC
>NZ_JAALDT010000023.1:0-26281 GCF_014144995.1 Dietzia sp. DQ11-71
GCGGCCACCGCGCGACGGACCGCCGGATCGGCCACCGCCGGCGCGACCGTGTTCAGCCCGAGTTCGAGCTGGGCCGCGCTCTCCAGGGGCGCGGTGGTCACTCCCGGGACCGTGGCGGCCACGTCCGCCGCCACCGGGTTCGCCGAGACGATCGCCATCACCCCGGGACCGCCCCTCAGCGACTCCCCGAGCTGGCCGGCTCCGGTGGCCCGTCGCACGACGATCTGGTCGACCTCGGGCGCGCGGGCCCAGTACCGGTCGTTGCGCACGAATTCGATCTGCCCCCGGCCGATGTCGGCCGTGCGGATCATGAACGGACCCGCGCTCGTCACGGGCAGGAACTGCATCGAACCCTGGAACCCGTCGGGCGCACCCTTGAGGATGTGCGCGGGGAGGAGGTGGGTGAACAGGCCCCGCCAGTGCTCCGGCACGACGTCGAACTCCACGTCGACGACCTTGCCGCCAGCACCGGAACGGACCTCCACGATCCTCTCGTACCCGGCCGGATCGACCACGCCGGGCTGGGTGGTCATCTGCCGCCAGAGGTACTCGAAGTCCTCGGCCGCGACGGGGACACCGTCAGACCACTGCGCCTGCTGATCGATCGTGTACCGGATGGTCGAGGGGGCCCCGGGGACCCGCGCGGCGGAGACCAGGAGATCCCGGTTGAGCGTCTGTTCGCCACCGGGGCCCGGGACGAACGCGCTGGGCAGCAGCAGCGAGGCCACGAGGTCGGTGTCCACGCCCTGGTCGGCCAGGAGGTGCGGGTTGAACCCCGGGTCCACCCTGTTCAGTGCGAGCAGGAGACCGTCCTCCGTGAGGGTGACCGACGCGCCGTCGGTGCGCTCCTCGCCCACCACCGCCGGTGGGGGCGGGTCGGCGACGCACCCGGTGACGACGACGAGGGCCAGCGCGGCGCACACCGCGGCGGCACCCCGCCGGCGCACCGACGCCCCCCTCGTCGTCATCTATTTCCGGTCTAGCCGACCGTCTGCTGGTCGCGCGACTTGGACCGGCTGCGGGCCTTAGCCCGCTCGTTGGCGGTGAGCAGGACCTTGCGCACACGGACCACCTCGGGGGCCACCTCGACACACTCGTCGACGGCACAGAACTCCATGGCCTCCTCGAGGGAGAGGTTCTTGTGCTTGGACAGCGTCTCGGTGGCGTCGGAGGAGGCCGCACGCATGTTCGTGAGCTTCTTCTCCTTGGTGATGTTGACGTCCATGTCCTCCGAGCGCGGGTTCTCCCCCACGACGACGCCCTCGTAGACCTCGGAGCCGGGCTCGATGAAGAAGTCACCGCGGTCGGCCAACCCGAGCAGCGCGAAGGTGGTGGCCTTGCCCGCACGGTCCGCGACCAGCGAACCGGTGTGCCGGGCCCGGATCTCCCCGGCCCACGGCTCGTACCCGGCGGAGTACGAGTTGGCGATCCCCGCACCCCGGGTATCGGTCATGAAGGTGGTCCGGAAGCCGATGAGGCCGCGTGCGGGGACGGTGAACTCCATGCGCACCCAGCCGGAGCCGTGATTGCTCATCTGCTCCATGCGGCCCTTGCGGGCGGCCATGAGCTGTGTGACGGCGCCGAGGTGCTCCTCGGGGACGTCGATGGTCATGTGCTCGAACGGCTCGTGGAGCTTGCCGTCGATCGTCTTGGTGACCACCTGCGGCTTGCCGACGGTGAGCTCGAACCCCTCGCGGCGCATGGTCTCGACGAGGATGGACAGCGCCATCTCGCCACGACCCTGCACCTCCCAGTCGTCGGGCCGCTCGGTGTCGAGCACCTTGAGCGAGACATTGCCCACGAGCTCCTGGTCGAGGCGCGCCTTGACCATGCGCGCGGTGAGCTTCTTGCCGCCGTTCCGGCCGGCCAGGGGCGAGGTGTTGACGCCGATGGTCATGGAGATGGCGGGCTCGTCGACCGTGATGGCCGGGAGGGCGACCGGGTTCTCCGGATCCGCCAGCGTGTCACCGATCATGATGTCGCTGATACCGGCGACCGCGACGATGTCACCGGCGACGGCCTCCTCGGTGGGCACCCGCTCGACACCGTCGGTCTTGAGCAGCTCCGAGATCTTGACGGACTTGGTCTCCTGCTCGCCGCCCGGCAGATTGTGGATCCACGCGACCTGCTGCCCCTTGCGCAGACGGCCGTTGTGGATGCGCACCAGACCGATACGGCCGAGGAAGTTGGAGGCGTCCAGGTTGGTGACGTGGGCCTGCAGCGGGGCGTCGGCGTCCCCGCGGGGGGCGGGGATCACGTCGTAGAGGAGCGCGAACAGCTCGTCGAGGTTCTCCCCCTCCGGCTCCTGGCCGTTGGCCGGCTGGGTGGTGGACGCCTTGCCGGCGCGGCCGGAGGCGAAGACCACGGGCAGCTCGAGCGCGTGTTCGGCGGCGGCCTGGGCGGCGGGGTCCTCCAGATCGGCCGCGAGATCGAGGAGCAGGTCCTGGGCCTCCTCGACGACCTCGTCGATCCGCGCGTCCGGCCGGTCGGTCTTGTTGACGACGATGATGACCGGCAGGGAGGCGGCGAGCGCCTTGCGCAGCACGAAGCGGGTCTGCGGCAGCGGCCCCTCGGACGAGTCGATGAGCAGGACGACGCCGTCCACCATGTTCAGGCCACGCTCGACCTCGCCGCCGAAGTCCGCGTGGCCCGGGGTGTCGATGATGTTGAAGACGAGGTCGGCGCCACCCGCACCCGCGCCGTGTCGTCGCACCGAGGTGTTCTTGGCGAGGATCGTGATGCCCTTCTCACGCTCGAGGTCGCCCGAGTCCATGACCCGGTCCACGAGCTCCGCGCGTTCGTCGAACGCGCCGGACTGGCGCAGCATCGCGTCGACGAGTGTCGTCTTCCCGTGGTCGACGTGGGCGACGATTGCGACGTTGCGGAACTCGGTCAAGGCCATACGCTGGGTTCTCCCTCGGAGGCTTACGGGCGCCCGGGGCGGCTCGTGGGCCGCCGGGCTGGTGGTGGGAATCGACGGCGCTAGTCAGCCGCGATCCACAGGCGCGTCCGGTCGAGCGCGCGTGCGGATCCACTTTACCCGCTGATCCGGACGATCCCCCCATCCTGAGACCACCCCGACAGTGCGGACGCCCTGTGTGTTATTTACATCACGTATAACTTCTGTAACATCAGCACCAGAACGCGCGTCTGCCCGACTCCCGGTGCCCGTGACTCGGGACACTTATGAGAATATCTAGCGGTCGACCGGTCGGCCCGTCCGCCGGTCCGCCCGCCCATCCGAAGAATGGACTCGCCAGTGATCCGCCACTCGCTCAGGACCTCGTTCCGGACCATCGGTCTCGGGGCCGTCGCCGCCGTCGCGGTCGGTCTCGCCGCACCCGCCACCGCCAGCGCGCAGTCGCTCGACGAACTGGGGCGCCCGACCGAGCCCGTGCTCCAGGCGATCGAGAACCTCGCCGAGCAGCAGTGGATCCCCGAGGAGACCCGGGGCACCATCGCCCGCGCCGTCGGGTTCTTCCGTGGCACCGGCGAACCCGGCACCCCGATTCCCGAGAACGGCCCGGTCATCGCGCAGTTCGCCTACCCCACGATCATGCAGCAGTGCATCGGCGGTGAGCAGACCGCCGTCGGTGCCGCGACCGCCGTGCCCGGCCCGGCCGATCTGCCGCTGCCCGGCATCGCCCCCGGCCATCTCGGTTTCATCTTCACCGCCCTGGGCACCGAGGGTGTCGCGGCCCAGCAGGCCCAGCCCATGACCGTCGACTGGATCAACGTCAACAACGGTCGTCGCGGTACCACCGTCCTCGGGTACAACGGCCTCAACGAGGGTGGCCCCGCCACCGTCAACGGGGTCGCCGACACGGGCCCGGGCCAGGTTCTCATGCTCCTGCAGGGTGGCGTCACCACGAACCTGGAGGAGGGCGGGACCGCCAACTGCGTCGCCTTCCCCACCGTGGGGACCGCGTTCGTCCGGTGACCGCCGACGGTAGCGGGCCCCACCCCGTCGCCGACCAGGACCTGACCGAGGCCCGTCTCGCCCTCACCGGCGACGGGCCTCTGGTCGTTCTCAGCGGCGCCGGGATGAGCGCCGAGAGTGGTGTGCCCACCTTCCGCGACGCCCAGACCGGCCTGTGGGAGCGGTACGACCCGTCCGCACTGGCCACGCCGGAAGCCTGGGCACGCGACCGGGACACCGTCTGGGCCTGGTACCGCTGGCGTGAGCGCCTGGTCTCCGGCGCGGAGCCGAATGCCGGGCACGTCGCGGTGGCCCGCGCCCAGGCCCACCGTGACGTCGTGGTGGTCACGCAGAACGTCGACGACCTCCACGAGCGCGCCGGATCGAGCCGGGTGCACCACGTTCACGGGAGTCTGTTCGCCCACCGCTGCGACACCTGCGACGCTCCGATGGAGGTCGGCCCTCCTCCCGCCGAGCCCGTCGACAGCCTCACCCCGCCGAGCTGCGACCGGTGTGGCGGGCGCGCCCGACCGGGCGTCGTGTGGTTCGGCGAGATGCTCCCGGGCCGGCCCTGGGACGCGGCAGTCGACGCGGTCACCTCGGCCGCGGCGGTGCTCGTCGTCGGCACCTCCGGTCTGGTCCACCCCGCGGCGTCACTACCCGGACTCGCCGCCGACGCCCGGATCCCGGTGGTCGAGGTGAACCCGGGCCCCTCGGGACTCGGCTCCGAGGTCTCGGTTCACGTCCGGGCCACCGCAGGGCAGGCGCTTCCTCAACTCTTGGCACCCTGATCCCCTCGGGCCGCCCTTACGGCCCTGCCACACACCGGCTGGCGGAAACCTCTCTGGGGCCGATAGAGCGCGCTAGCGTAGCGCGCAGGGACCCACGCCCGGAGTTCCCGCTCCTCCGTTCGCACGGAGGCCAGGACCGGAGGTCACCTCATGTCTGATTCGTCCCCGGCAACCCCGTCTACCGCCCCGGCCACCACCGCGGTCATCGCCGCCGAGCTGATCGGCACCTTCTGGCTCGTCCTCGGCGGTTGCGGCACCGCCGTGTTCGCGGCCGTCCAGATCGCCACCGCCGATACCGGCGACGTCCCCGTCGGCGTGGGATACCTCGGGGTTGCGATCGCGTTCGGGCTCACGGTCCTCACCGGCGCCTACGCGTTCGGGCACATCTCGGGCGGTCACTTCAACCCCGCGGTGACCATCGGCACCGCGGTCGCCGGACGCCTCCCCTGGTCCAAAGCTCCCGTCTACATCGTCAGTCAGGTCGTCGGGGGTCTGGTCGCGGGCGCGCTGATCCTCGTCGTGGCGAGCGGAAAGGACGGATTCGAGGCCACCGGCAGCATGGCCGCCAACGGCTACGGGGCCAACTCGCCCGACGGCTACGGCCTGCTCTCGGCGCTGCTCATCGAGATCGTGCTCACGGCCCTCTTCGTGTGGGTCATCCTCGGCGCCACCGATCACCGGGCCCCCGCCGGCTTCGCGCCCGCGGCCATCGGCCTCACACTGACACTCATCCACCTCATCTCCATCCCGATCACCAACACATCGGTGAACCCGGCACGGTCGACGGCCGTGGCGTTCTTCAACGGGGGCGGCGCACCGGGCCAGCTGTGGCTGTTCTGGGTGGCACCGATCGTCGGCGCCCTGATCGCCGGAATCCTGTACGGCCCGTTGTTCGGCGCTCGCGGGCTCAACGGTCGATCCGTGGCCGTCTCGGCCTGACGCACCGCCGACGGGGTCAACACGAAGGGCCCGAGGGAGAACTTCCTCCCACGGACCCCTCATCGATGCGGCCGCTCCGAGGCGCGAGGCCTCCTCCGGTCAGTGGCGGGGTTCATCCCCGCGGGTCCGGCCCAGCATCTTGTCCACGATGCCCGGCTTGTCGTCAGGATGACGGTCCGGATCGACGGTGTCGCCGGGCGTCCCGGTCCGGTGCCCCGACCTCGCCTGCGGATCAGAACCACCGGGGACATCGTCGGTCCGGGCGTGACGCCCGCCGGCGTCACCCACTCCGGCGCCGGGTGCTCCGGCGGCCCCGGCGCCCGCTCCGTGGCGGCCCCGGTCACCGGAGTCGATACCGGACCCGGAAGTGGCGGACGAGCCCATACCGGTCCCGGTGGCCATCCCTCCGTGGTCGGTGCCACGGCCACTCCCCTCGTCGGGGACCCGGTCGCCGCGCAACGCACCGCGGTCGTGATCATGGGTGAGGTCGCCACCGCGGTCGCGGTCATGGGTGAGGTCACCGCCCCTGTCGCGATCGTGGGTGAGGCCCCCGTCGCCGCCATGGTCGCGATCGTGCGTGAGACCCCGGTCGCCACCGTGGTCGCGATCGTGCGTGAGACCCCGGTCGCCGTGGTCGCGACCGCGGTCGAGGTCATCAGCACGGCCCTTGGGATCGAGCTTCTCGGCGGTCTGTTCCATCCGCCGGACATCATGCTTCTGCTCGTCGACGGTGCCGCGCTGCCGCTCGGCCTCCACCCGGAGCTTGTCGGCCTCGGCGGCCTTCGCACGGGCCTCCTGCTCAGCCGCGCCCGCCCTGTGCTCCTGCTCGCGGACGACCGCGTCCTGCTGCTCGAGCTGCTGCTCGCGTTCTCGTGCGCTGCGCCGCAGTTCCGCGGCCTCGGTGAGCTTCTTCCGGTTGCTGCTCTTGACGGCCATCGCGATGAGCGCGATCACGATGATCAGCGCGATCACCCCGATGATGATCCAGATGATGGGGTCCACAGCTGCCTCCCTTTCAGGGGTCGGGTTGCGTCTGGAACGTAACCCCGCCCCCAGACGGGTGCCACCGGTCGCGCCTGTGGCGGTATTGGCTCGGCGCCCGCGGCACCGGCCCGGCGCGCGGTGACCGCTAGTGGTGAGCCCGCGGGAGCAGTCCCGCCTCCCGCGCCTCCCGGCTGAGCCGCTCCCGGTGATCCGGGTGCGCCACAGCGATCAGCGCCGCGGCCCGCCCGGCGACCGACTTGCCCCTCAGCTCCGCGATACCGAATTCGGTGACGACGTTCTCGATGATGTTCTTGTGGGTGGTGACCGGACTGCCGGGCGTGAGCGACAGGGAGATCCTGCTGACGCCCCCGGAGGTCTGCGACGGGGTGACGATGAACCCGTGGCCTCCCGGGGAGAACGTGCAGCCCCGGGCGAAGTCCGCCTGTCCCCCGGCCCCCGACCAGTACCGGCCGCCGATGGTCTCCGAGGCCGCCTGCCCGAACAGGTCCACCTCGCTGGTCGCGTTGATCGAGTAGAGATTGTGCTCCTGGCCGATCACCCTCGGGTCGTTGACGATATCCACGGGGAGCATCGCCACAGACGGGTTGTTGTGGAGCCAGTCCATGAGTCGCTGCGACCCGAGGGCGAAGGTGGTGACGTGCTTGAACGGCCGCCCCGTCTTGCGCGACCCGTCGATCACCCCGGCCTCGACGAGGTCCATCACCCCGTCGGACAACGCCTCGGTGTGGATCCCCAGATGACGGTGATCCGTCAGTCGGGACAGGAATGCGTTCGGCAACCTGCCGACCCCGAGTTGGAGACAGGCCCCGTCGGGGACACGCTCGGCGATGACGTCCGCTATCGCGTTGTCCGTCTCCCCCGGTGGCGGCGCCTCCATGGTGATCATCGGGGTGTCGTTACGGGTCACGCCCACCACCTGGGAGATGTGGATGTGGTTGCGCCCGAAGGTGCGGGGCATGTGGGAGTTGACCTCGACGAAGAACGGCACCTGACCGATGAACGAGGCCACGTAGTCGGCGTTCGTACCCATCGAGAAGAAGCCGTGCTCGTCGATCTCCGAGACGGTGGCGATCGCCAAACCGGGAGGAGAGAACTCGCGCAGCGTGGCCGGCACCTGCGCGAAATCGACGGGGATGAGGTCGCAGTGGCCCCGGTGGAAGTTCTCCCGCGACCCGCGACCCAGGAAGTAGTCGACATGCCGGAGCCTGCCCGGGTAGGCCCCCTCCATGAACGGCAGCGACTCCCAGGGGTCCATGTGGTGGACCGTCACGTCGTCCAGTCCGGCGGCGCCGGCGTCCAGCGCCCGCAGCAGCGCGGGTGGGGCGGCGTTCTGGATGGGCACGATGACATGCATCCCCGGCGTGATGTGGTCGAGGACCGTCTCGGCCGGACGCTCCTCGTACTCGACGTTCCTCGTCACTGACCCCTGCTCTCGTAGTTCCGGACGTCGCGGTGCGGTGACACACCCCGGCGGTTTCAGGACAGGGCCGGGATGACCTCGCGCTCGAACAACTCGAGTCCGGAGGTGTCGGTGGCGATCTCGGGGAAGTAGAAAATGCCGTACTCCATTCCCAGCGCCTCGAGCTCGGTCAGCTTCTCGACGATCTGCTCCGGCGTCCCCACCGCCGGGAGCCCGCGGTACGCGCCGAGCTGAAGCTCTGCCTCGTCCTCACCGACGTGCGTCGCCATCCGGTCCTTCAGGTACGCCAGCCGATCCGCGACGTCCTTCTCGGTCTCCCCGATCGCCACATTGTAGTTCGCGGTCCGGGTGATTTCCGCCGGGTCACGACCGATGTCCCGACAATGCCCGAACAGCACCTTCGACTTATGGTCGAAGCCCTCGGCGGTGCCGTCGAAATTGGTGTAATCCGCGTACCTCGCGGCGGTGCGGAGGGTCTTGCGCTCGCCCCCGCCCGCGATCCACAGGGGTATGCCGCTCTCCTGCAGAGGCGTCGGCTGCACGATCGCCCCGTCGACCCGGTAGTGCTCGCCGTCGAGTGAGACCACACCGTCGGACCACGCCTCGGACAGGATGCGCACGCCCTCGTCGAGCATGGCCAACCGCTCACCCGCGGAGGGGAATCCGTAGCCGTACGCCCGCCATTCGTGCTCGTACCAGCCCGCGCCGATCCCCATCTCCACCCGGCCTCCGGAGATGTGGTCGACCGTCGCGGCGATCTTCGCCAGCATGGCCGGGTTGCGGTATCCGACGCACGTGCACATCTGGCCGAGCCGGACCCTGGAGGTGGTCGCACCGAGCGCCGACATCAGGCTCCACGCCTCGTGCGTCGCCTCGGTCGAGGTGAGGGGCGCGGTGTGCATGTGGTCGTACACCCACACCGACTCCCACGGCCCGGCGTCCGCGTGGGCGGCCAGGTCGGAGATGACGGGCCAATGACGGGCGGCCGGCACGTCGACCAGATCGAGGCGCCAACCCTGGGGCAGGAAGAGTCCGAATCGCATGTGCGCGAGCCTAGCTCCGGAACCCGGCCCGGGTGGCCGACCGACGACCGGTTCCGACGGGTGGGCCAGCGCTACCAGATCAGACGCTGCGGTCCTCGTCGTCGTCATCGGGTGGGTCCAGCGTGCCGGCGGCGAGCACGAACCCGGCCGGACGGGGTCCGTCCGGGGCGCTGCCCAACAGCGCGACGCGCACCGTCGATTCGGTCGCACCGGGCTGCCGTTCGCCGATCCTCGCGTCGGCGGGGACCTCCACGTCGGCATCGACGACCGCGGTCTCCACGTGCGCACCGGACCGGACCACGGCACCCGGCAGGATGACACTGTCGCGGACCCTCGCACCCGCTTCGATGACCGCCCCGGGCCCCACGACGGAATGCTCGACCGTCCCGTGGACCACCGCGCCGTGGCCGAGCAGTGACCCGACGACCTGCGCCGCCTCCCCGGTCCGGGCGGGACCGCTGAAGGCCGACGCGGTCCGCAGGGACCACCCCGGGACGTCCAGCTCGTGGACCGGGGACTCGCCGAGGAGGTCCATGTGGCCGGCCCAGTAGGACTCGACGGTCCCCACGTCCCGCCAGTACCCCTCGTGCCGCCACTCCCGGGCGTGCCCCGCCCCGACCATGGCGGGCAGGATGTTGTCCCCGATGTCGCCCAGGTCCCCGGCGCCGCCGGCGGTGACGACGTCCTCGTGGGCCCGCTCGAGGTAGCTGATGAGGGCGGTCGTGTTGAAGACGAAGATCTCCGCGCAGATCAGGTCGCCGTCCGGATCGTCCGGCTTGTAGCGGTACTCGGTGACGGCCCCGTCCTCGCCCACCCGGACCACGCCGTAGCGGGAGGCGTCCTCGGGGGCCACGCGAGTGGTGACCATGGTGAGCTCGGCGAACGAATCCAGGTGATCGCGGACCACCTCGTCGTAGTCGAGGCGGTACACCGCGTCCGCACTGACCACGACCGTGACGTCCGGGGCCGCCTCGCGCAGGGGCTCGATCTGCTTCCACAGTGCGTCCGCGGTCCCCGAGTGGAAACCGTCCCGGCCCGTGCCCTGCGACGGGTGGAGCACCAACAGACCGCCGTCGAGTCGGTCGAGGTCCCACGGGCGGCCGCTCCGCAGATGGGACCCCAGGGACACCGGATGGAACTGCTGCACCACCCAGACATCCCTCAGGCCCGAGTTGGCGGCGTTGCTCAGGGAGAAGTCCACCAGCTGGTATCCGGCCCCGTAGGGGACGGCCGGCTTGGCCCGGTCCCGGGTGAGCGCACGGAGCCGAGAACCGGCTCCACCTGCGAGGATTATGGTGACTGCCGACAGCGGCGCCATGCGAGGTCTCCTCTCCGGTCAGGCGTGGGACTACCCACCCCATGCGAGTACGACACTCTAACCGGACTGCGGCGTCATCCCACCGGTCGCCAGGCACCGTGTGACCGGATCAGGCCGCGGCGGCTCACGCGGTGGGCTCAGGCATCGGGGGCTGGTCATGAGATCAGGCCGGGCGCTCAGGCGGTGGACAACGCCGCGCCACACTCCTCCAACTCGTCCTCCCCGTCGAAGTACAGGGCCACGTACCGCCCGGCGACCTCGGCGACCTGCATCTCCATGTCGTAGACATCCTTGAGGACATCGGTGCGCATGATTTCGGCCGGGATGCCGTCGGAGACGATCCGCCCGTCCTTCATGGCGATGATCCGGTCGGAATAGGCGGCGGCGATGTTGATGTCGTGGATGACGAGCACGATGGTCTTGCCCCGCTCCGCGGCGGTGCGACGCAGCAACCGCATGATCGAGGTGGCGTGCCGGAGGTCAAGGTTGTTCAGAGGCTCGTCCAGCAGGACATAGTCCGTGTCCTGTGCCAGCACCATCGCGATGTGCGCCCGCTGGCGCTGGCCACCGGACAACTCGTCGAGATACCGGTCGGCGAGGTCCTCGAGTTCCATCGCCCCCAGGGCGTAGTCGACGTGCTCGGCGTCGTCCGGTCCGGGCCGGCCACCGTTGTGCGGGAACCTGCCGAATCCGACGAGCTCCCGCACGGTGAGCCGGATGGAGACGGCGTTCTCCTGGCGGAGCACCGCGAGACGGCGGGCCAGCTCACGCCCACCGTTGACCGACACGTCGACGCCGTCGACGAGCACCGTTCCGGAATCCGCCGCCTGGAGTCGGCTCATGACCCCCAGCAGTGTCGACTTTCCTGCGCCGTTGGACCCGATGAGAGACGTCACGCCACCGTGCGCGAAGCACGCCGTCACGTCGTGCAGGACCCGGGTGTCGCCGTAGGACGAACACACCGACCGCGCCTCGATGCCGCAACCGGCCGACCACCGGTTCTCACCGGATCGGTCGTCGCGGCGTCGGAACGGGAGAAGGGACATGATGTGCCTCTCTTTCAGCGTGCGCGGTTGGTCAGGAGCAGGAACAGGAACAGCAGGCCACCGGCGAACTCGATGACGATGCTCAGGGCGGACTCGACACCGAGGGCGCCGAGGACCATCTCGCCCCCCGCCAGGGCGATCACGCCCAGCAGCGAGGCCACCGGCAGGGTGAACCGGTGCAGGGTGGTGCCGAGCAGGGCGTACGCCGCGTTGGCGACGATGAGGCCGAAGAACATCACCGGCCCGATCAGGGCCGTGGAGGCGGACACCAGGAAGGAGACCACCACCAGGACCACGATGGTGACCCGACGGTGGTTGACACCGAGCGCGACGGCGGGATCGCGCCCCAGCAGCATCACGTCGAGTCGACGACCGAGGATCGCCACGGCGACGAGTCCACCCACGACGATGACCCCGCACGCCACCAGGACGTCGAGTTGGACGCCCCGGAAACTCGCGAACATGGCGTCCTGGACCTGCAGGTAGGCCGCCGGGTCCAGCAGGCGCTGGAAGAACGAGGAGGCGGAGCGGAAGAACACGCCGAACACCACACCCACCAGCAGCAGCAGGTGGATATCGGTTCTCCGACCCCCGAGCAGCCACAGGTAGAGCAGGGTCGACGCGACCACCATGATCGCCGTCTGACCGAGGAACCCGGAGAGGCCGCCGCTCGTCAGGCCCCCGATGACGGCCGCATCGCGCGGGATCATGAAGAACACGAGCATGGTCTGGATGAGCAGGTACAGCGAGTCGAAACCCATCAGCGCCGGCGTGAGGATCCGGTTGCCGGTGACGGTCTGGAAGATCACCGTCGAGACCCCGACCGCGACCGAGACCAGGACGATCGCCACCGCGTGGCGCGACAGTCGGTCGAGGGAGTAGGACCACGCCCTGGAACCGACGGTGTCCGGCAGCCCGGAGAGGACGAGAGCGGCGAGCGCCGCGACGGCCGCGACAGCACACACGAGGGTCACGATCCACCGTCGACGGCGGTCGGCCTCCGCTCTCGTCCGTCCCCGGGTGAGGCTCTCCGGCGGTGCGACGAGGATGGCGGTCTCAGGCATTGCGCACCCCTCTCAGCATCATGGCCAGGAACACGGCGCCGCCGAGGATCCCGACGATCGTCCCGACGGGGACCTCGCCGGCGCCGGGGGCGCCGCCGGCGAACAGCCCGGGCAGCGACCGGCCCACCATGTCGCAGATCAGGACGGTGACCGCCCCGAGCAGTGCCACGAGGGGCAGGCCCCGTCGGGCGTCGTCTCCCACCAGGCGTGAGACGACGTTGGGAACGACGAGCCCGAGGAGCGGGAGGGCACCGACGGTGACCACGGCGACGGCGGCGACCGCGGCCACGATCGCCATCCCGGCGGCGACGACGGTCTTGTGGTCGAGCCCGAGACCGGTCGAGACGTCCTCACCCAGGCCCGCCACGGTGAAGCGGTCGGCGGCGATGTAGGCGAGGACACCGAGGACCGCCACCAGCCACAGCAGCTCGTACCGCCCGGCCAGGACCGCCGAGAAGTCGGCGAGCATCCACGAGTTGAGCATCTGGAGAAGGTCGCGCGACAGGGCCAGGAAGGCTGCGACCGCCCCGATCACGGAGCCGAGCATGATGCCGATGAGGGGCACCACGAACGAGTCCGAGACGGGGACGCGACGGATGCAGGCGAGGAACAGGGCGGTCCCGGCGAGCGCGAACACCATGGCCACGAGCATCTTGGCCACGATCGGGGCGCCCGGCGCGATGATCGCCACCACCACCAGGCCCAGCCCCGCCGATTCGACGGTCCCCGCGGTCGACGGTTCGACGAAGCGGTTGCGGGTGAGCAACTGCATGAGCAGACCGGCGATCGCCAGCGACGCCCCCGCGAGGGCGGCGGCGGCGGTGCGGGGCAGACGGGCCTCGACGAGATAGACGCGGTGCGCCTCGGTGAGCCCGCCGGTGAGCGCGTCCCACACGGTGATGTCGGCCGCGCCGACGAACACGCTCGCGACGAGCGAGAGCACGAGCGCGACGACGCCGAGCGCCGGCCACAGCGAGGCGCGCTGCGGTCGGCGCTCGACCAGGGTCGTCGTCATGAGAAGTGGACTCCCACCGTCAGGAGACGGCGGAGTCGATCTCGTCGATCATCGACTCGAGGACGCCGATGCCGCCCCCGACGAGGTACCAGTTCTGGCCGTCCAGGAAGTGGACGTTGTCGTTGGTCGCGGCGTTGGTCCGGTTGAACAGCGGGTTGTCGAGCAGGGCGGTGGCCGCCTCGCCCTCGGCACCGATCGCGGCGTCGCGGTCGATGACGAAAACGTGGTCGGGGTTCAGCTCGGCGATCTGCTCCCAGCTCAGCGGCGCGCCGTGGCTGCCCTCGGACTCGAACTCACCGGCGGGCGTCATGCCGAGCTCGTTGAAGATGAGGTCGAAGCGTGAACCCGGTCCGTACCCCGTGACCTTGCCACCGGAGGTCATGAGCACCAGCGCCGTGCCCGCGCCCTCGGCCTTGGCGCGGGTCTCGGTGACCATCTCGTCGATCTCGGCGAGCTCGTCCGCGGCCTTGTCCTCGGCCCCGAACAGCGCGGCGATCTCCTCCACCTTGGCGCGGTTGGAGGCGATCGTCTCGGCGGTGTCCGGGTCGCCGGCGATCACCTGGTCGGAGATCTTGGCGAACTCGGGCTCCATCGCGCGGGTGCGGTTGCCGAACAGAATGAGGTCGGGCCCCAGTTCCGCGATCACATCCATCTTCGGCTCCTTGAGGCTGCCGATGTCCTCGTACTCATCGCCCGCGTAGGCGTCCAGCGCCTCCGGGAAGACCCCGGTCTTGACCAGGCCGACGACGCGATCCTCGAGATCGAGCTCATCCAGCGTGTCGGCCGCGGCGTGGCTGGTGAGCACGACGCGGGTCGGCCCCTCACCCTCGTTCCCGGCGGACTGTGCATCCGAGCTCCCGCAGGCGGTCAATGCGCCACCGGTCAGCGCGATGGCGGCCGTCGCTGCGACGATCTTGGGGAATCGCTTCATGTCACTCCAAGGTTGGTTCGGAAGGTTAGGCTCACCTTAAACACCCTCGCGGCTCCTGGGCAAGTCTTAAGTATGGCTTACCTAACTTCGACAGTTTGCCAGCCTCACGGCCCGGACGATCCGGGACCCTCCGACTCCCCCGGGGTGCGGGGCGACCGGATGCGACGGGCTGGCGGACGACGCACAATCGACGGTATGAGCACCGAACGCGAGTACGACCAGGACACCGACGGCGATTACGACGAGAACACGCTCGACGGCAGCGAGGGTCTCGACGCCGACACCATCTCGACCGACGGTGAGGACCTCACCGTCGACGCGCCGGAGTCGTGGAAGCCCGTCGAGGAGAACGACACTCTCGACGAGAAGCTGTCTGCCGAGCGCCCCGACGTCGACACCGCGGAGCCCGAGGACAAGGGCGTCGCCGAGGAGCCCCGCGACCAGATCGACGACCTCGACCCCGACGGCGAGACGCGCGTTCTCGGCGAGGCATAGAGCCCGGGCGGGGCGATCAGCCCCGCCGCCATGCCCGGCGGGAGGAGGTCTCGCGGTGAGCACCCCGAGCATCCCGGAGGCGATGCGCGCGCAGGATCGCCGTCGATTCCTCCCGCCGGAGGTCGTGGCCGACCACGAACTCGACGCCCCGCTACCGATCGGGTTCGGCCAGACCAACTCACAGCCGTCGACGGTCGCGGCGATGCTCTCGCTCCTCGAGCCGTTCCCCGGGATGCGGGTGCTCGACGTGGGCTCGGGCAGCGGGTGGACCTCGGCTATCCTCGGCGAACTCGGGGGGCCCGATTCCTTCGTGTCCGCCGTCGAACTCGTCCCCGAGCTGGTCGAACGCTCCCGGGCGGCGATACGACAACCCTGGGTACGTGTCCACCCCGCCGAGCCCGGGACGCTGGGCCTCCCCTCCCTCGCCCCGTTCGACCGCATCCTCGTCTCCGCGATGGCCGACGACCTCCCCTCGGAGCTCGTCGACCAGCTCACCGTGGACGGCGTCATGGTGGCGCCCTGGGCCGGGGTGATGCACCGCGTACGCCGGACCGATGACGGCATCGACGTGACCGAGCACGGCGGGTACCGGTTCGTCCCCCTGCTCCACACCCGATTCTGACCCCGTGACCCCGGCCACTATCCTGGGGGAAGTTTGTCCACCTCCAGAACCAGGAGCCCCTGATGGCCGACTTCCTCTACGAGGACCTTCTTCCCGTCGGGGAGGACACCACCGAATACCGCCTCCTCACCACAGAGGGCGTGTCGACGGTCGAGGGCCCCGACGGGATGACGTTCCTGCGGGTGGACCCCGAGGCCATCCGTCTGCTCACCGAGACGGCGATGCACGACATCTCCCACTACCTCCGTAGTGACCACCTGGCCCAGGTCGCCAAGATCCTCGACGACCCCGAAGCCAGCGACAACGACAAGTTCGTCGCCCTGGACCTGCTCAAGAACGCCAACATCGCCGCGGGCGGCGTGCTCCCGATGTGCCAGGACACCGGTACGGCCATCGTCAAGGGCGAGCGCGGCCAGCACGTGCTCACGCCCGGTCCGGACGAGCAGGCCGTCGCCCGCGGCGTGTACGACGCCTTCACCCGGCTCAACCTGCGCTACTCGCAGAACGCCCCCCTCACCATGTGGGACGAGAAGAACACCGGGTCCAACCTGCCCGCGCAGATCGAGATCGGCGCCAACACCACCCCGGGCGGCGAGAACGCCTACAAATTCCTCTTCATGGCGAAGGGCGGCGGGTCGGCCAACAAGTCGTTCCTGTACCAGGAGACCAAGGCGATCCTGAACCCCGACCGGATGATGCAGTTCATCGAGGAGAAGATCCGCTCGCTCGGAACGGCCGCCTGCCCGCCGTACCACCTGGCGATCGTCGTGGGCGGTACCTCAGCGGAGTTCGCGCTGAAGACCGCCAAGCTCGCCTCGGCGCACTACCTGGACGAGCTCCCCCGCGAGGGCGCGATGACCGGACGTGGCTTCCGCGACGTCGGGCTCGAGGAGAAGGTCTTCGAGCTCACCCAGCAGATCGGGATCGGCGCGCAGTTCGGCGGCAAGTACTTCTGCCACGACGTCCGCGTCGTCCGCCTGCCCCGCCACGGCGCCTCGCTGCCCGTCGCGATCGCGGTGTCCTGCTCGGCGGACCGTCAGGCCAGGGCCAAGATCACCCCGGAGGGCGTGTTCCTCGAGCAGCTCGAGTTCGAGCCGGGCCGGTTCCTGCCCGCCACCACGGACGCGGAGCTCGACGCCGCAACCGACGGCATCTCCGGCACCGGCAAGGGCGCCGCGGTGCGGATCGACCTCAACAAGCCGATGCCGGAGATCCTCGCCGAGCTGAGCAGGCACCCGGTCAAGACCCGCCTGTCCCTGACCGGCCCGCTGGTCGTGGCCCGCGACATCGCGCACTCCAAGATCAAGGAGCGGCTCGACGCCGGCGAGGAGATGCCGCAGTACCTCAAGGACCACCCCGTCTACTACGCCGGACCGGCCAAGACGCCGGAGGGCATGCCGTCGGGATCGTTCGGGCCCACCACCGCCGGCCGCATGGACTCCTACGTCGAGCAGTTCCAGGCGGCGGGCGGATCCATGGTGATGCTCGCCAAGGGCAACCGCTCCAAGCAGGTCACCGACGCGTGCGCGACCCACGGCGGGTTCTACCTGGGCTCGATCGGCGGTCCGGCCGCGCGCCTGGCGCAGGACTGCATCAAGCACGTGGAGATCCTCGAGTACGAGGAGCTCGGCATGGAGGCGGTGTGGAAGATCGACGTCGAGGACTTCCCCGCCTTCATCGTGGTGGACGACAAGGGCGAGGACTTCTTCGCCCACACCGGCGAGGTCACGCTGACGATCGGCAAGCGCCCCGGCCTCTGACCCGCCCGCGTTCCCGGGTTCCCGCGTTCCCGCGTTCCCGCAGATCCGCTACTCGTTTTCCGGATCCGCTACTCCAATTCGAGTAGCGGATCCGGAATGCGAATAGCGGATTTCGTAGGGCCGACGGGCGGAAGTCCGAGTCAGGCGTCGGTGCCCGCAGCCGCCGCCTCGATGGCCGCCACGTCCAGCTTCACCATGTCCATCATCACCGCGAACGCGCGCGCCGCCGCCTCCCGGTCCTCGCCGCGCCACAGATCGTAGAGGGACTGCGGCGCGACCTGCCACCGCACTCCGAAGCGGTCGATCAGCCACCCGCACTGCACCTCACGGCCCCCTCCCGCGAGCAGACCGTTCCAGTAGTGGTCGATCTCCGCCTGGTCGGCGCACCGGATCTCCAGGGAGATCGCGTCGGTGTACTCGGGGTCCGAGCCTCCGTTGAGCGCGATGAAGGGCCGCCCGTCGAGCTCGAACTCCACGGTGAGCACGTCCCCCGCCTTCGGTCCCGGGGTGTCGACGGGGCTGGTGTCCACGGCGACCACGCGCGAGTCGGGGAAGACCGAGCAGTAGAACTCGGCGGCCTCCTCCGCCTGGGTGGCGAACCACAGACAAGTGGTCATCACGGCCATCGCGGCCTCCTCCCGGGGCTCGCCCGGTCGGGCGGATCGCCCGCTCCCAGTCTCCACGGCCCGGCGCCCCCCGGAAAGGACTCGGGCATCACGGTTCGGCATCGGCGGCGGCGGTGGGCGGGGTGGGCCCGGTGGGCGGGCGGCTAGGATCTCCGGCATGGACAGGATCACGCGTGTCCTCGCCCCCCTCGCTCTCGCCGTCGCCCTCGGTACCGGCCTGGTCGCCTGCTCCGCCGACGACGGTGGCGGCGCCGGTGAGTCCGCCGCACCGGTGTCCTCGACGGAGACGGCGACGACGACGAGGTCGACCCCCGTCCCGGGGCCCGCGGACTCGGGCGTCGACATCCCGGTGGCCGTTGCGGACCGCTGGAACGAGCTCGGCGGCGAGCAGAGCGATCTCGGCCGGGTGACGGGGCCGCCGACGGCTGTGGAGGGCGGCTCGGTCACCGACTTCGAGCGGGGGGCGATCGTGCTCACACCGTCCGGGAACGCGTTCGTGGTCCAGGGCGAGATCCTCGCCGCCTATCGCGAGGCGGGCGGCCCCGCCGGTGAGCTGGGCTTCCCCGTCTCGGACGAGACGACGACCGACGGCGGGTGGATCTCGGCGTTCGAGAACGGCACGATCGCGTTCCTGGACGGTCGGCCGGTCGTCGAGGTGCGGTGACGACCACGGCGCCGGGCGAGTAGCACCGTTGGAGACCGTCGCGATCTACCTCATCGTGGTGTTCGGGTGCGGGTTCGTCGCCCGGATGATGCGCCTGCCCACCCTCATCGGCTATCTGGCCTCGGGGTTCATCCTCCACGCGCCCGGCATCGAGGCCCTGCCCGTGGTGGACTCACTCGCCGACCTCGGCGTGACGATCCTGCTCTTCACCATCGGGCTCAAACTCGACGTGCGGATGCTCCTGCGGCGTGAGGTCCTCGCCACGACGGCCGCCAACCTCCTCGCGGTCGCGGGAGTGACCGCCGGCTTCCTGGGGATGCTGTCCATCATCGGGGTGCGGTTGCTGGCCGGCGCGGACTGGCAGGTGGTGGCCCTGCTCGGCTTCGCGCTGTCGTTCTCCAGCACCGTCTTCGTCGTCCAGGTGCTCGACGTGCGGTCCGACGCCCACACCCTCTACGGCCGGGTCGCGATCGGCATCCTCGTCCTGCAGGACGTGGTGGCGGTCGCGTTCCTCACCGCGATGACGGGCGACCCGCCGAGCCCGTGGGCGTTGGCGTTGCCACTGTTGCTCCCCGCGGTGTGGCTCGTCCGCCGGGCCTGGAGCAGGCTGGGTCACGGCGAACTGCAGGCGTTGTTCGGGATCACCATGGCGCTGGTGCCGGGGTACTGGTTGTTCGAGAGCGTCGGCATCAAGGGCGACTTCGGGGCGATGGTGGTGGGAGTCCTCCTCGCCTCGCACCCGCGCGCCGCCGAGTTGTCCCGGACCCTCTTCGGTCTGCGTGAACTCCTGCTCGTGGGTTTCTTCGTCTCGATCGGCCTCCACGTCACGCCCACCCCGGAGACCCTGTTGCTGGGCCTCCTGCTCGTGGTGTTGCTCCCCCTGGAGGCCGCCGTGTTCACCCTCGTGCTGGCGGCGTTCGGGCTGCGCAAACGGACCTCGATCCTGGCGGGCCTCGCGCTGGCCAACTTCTCGGAGTTCGGGCTCATCGTCACCGCGACCGGGGTCGAGGCGGGTCTCGTCGAGCAGGACTGGCTCGTGGTGGTGTCGGTCGCGGTCGCCGCGAGCTTCGTGATCTCGACACTGGTCAACCACCGCGGGACGCGGCTCGTGGCGCGGTTGTCCTCGCTCGTACCCACCCTGCGGGACGAGCGCACCCACCCGGAGGACGCCCCGCTCGACATCGGTCACGCCCGGGTGCTGGTCCTGGGGGTGGGCCGGGTGGGCCGCGCGGTGCGGGACCGTCTGACCGAGGAGTACGGTCTGACGGTCATCGGCGTGGAGAACGACCCCGTGAAGGTCGCCAGGCTCCGCGAGCAGGATGTCCACGTGATCGAGGCCGACGCGACCGACGACGACTACTGGGACCGCTGCGTGAACGACGAGAAGGTGGACATCATCGTGCTGGCCATGCCGTTCCACGGCTCGAACCTCATCGCTCTCGAGCAGGTGGACGCGCGGGACTTCGAGGGCACCGTCGCGGTGGTCGCCCAGTACGACGACGAGAGGGACGAACTCATCGCACGGGGAGCGGACGTGGCCTTCCACATCTTCGAGGGCACCGGGGTCGGTCTGGCGGACAGTGCCGCCGAGGCCGCGGGGGTGCGTGAATGAGGTCTGCCGGCCGACGACCCTCCGCCGCGCCCCCCACACCACCCACCGCACCGCCGATCCCCACACCCACACCCACCGCGTCGGTGCCCGCCACGATGCTCCTCGCACTCGCGCTCACCGGGGCGATCGGGCCGTTCGCGACCGACACCTATTTGCCCGCGCTGCCGCTGATCGTCGAGGAGTTCCGGATCACGGCCTCCACCGCCCAGCTCACCCTCACGGCGTTCATGGTCTCGCTGGCGGCGGGGCAGCTCGTGATCGGGCCCCTCTCCGACCGGGTGGGGCGGCGGACGCTGCTCGTCCTGGGCTCGGTGGGCACCGCACTCGCGGCAGTGGTGTGCGCGCTGGCCCCGTCCATCTGGATCCTGGTGCTCGGACGCGTCGCGCAGGGCTTCGCCGGTGCGGCCGGGATCGTCCTGAGCAAGGCCGTCGTGGTGGACGTCGGGCGCGGTGCGGGCGTGGCCAAGGCGTTCGCCACCCTCATGGCGATCCAGTCCGTCGCCCCGGTCATCGCACCGCTCATCGGCGGCGCGGTCGTGCCGTTCGGCGGCTGGCGAGGCGTGTTCTGGCTGCTGGCCGGCCTGTCCGCCATCACGGTCGTCGGGGTCCTCGTCGCGGTGCCGGAGTCACTCCCGGCCGCGTCCCGCCGTACCGGGGGCGTGCTGTCCACCTTGAGGGACATGCGGGGCGTCGCCACCCATGGCCCGTTCATCGCGCGCGTGTCGGTGTTCGTGTTCACCTTCGGCGTCCTGTTCGCCTACATTTCCGCCAGCCCGTTCCTCTACCAGGACATGGTGGGCCTGTCCCCCACCGCGTACTCGGTGGCGTTCACCGTCAACGCGCTGGGGATCCTGGTCTCGAACCTCGCGGGCGCCCGGCTGATCGGCCGGTTCGCCCCGGAGAAGATCATGCGCACCGGCGTGGTGGGCATGGTGACGGCGATCGTCCACCTCGTCGTCGTCGTCGCCCTCTCCCCCGCCGGCACCCTGGGGTTGGCACCGGTCACCGTGGGGTTCGTCCTGCTCACCCTGTCCGTCGGGTTGGTCCTGCCCAACGCCGCGGCACTGTCCATGCAGGCCACCCGGGGCCGCTCGGGCTCCGGATCGGCGCTCCTCGGCGCCGCCCAGTTCGGACTCGCCGCCGTGGTCTCCCCGCTCACCGGACTCGCCGGACCGCACTCGGCGATCCCGCTGCTCGTCGTGATGGGGGCGTGCGCCGTCCTGGTCGTCGCGGCGACGTGGGCGGTGATCAGCCGGCCAGTGCGCGCCACGTGAGCGCTGCGGCGAGCGCCCCGACGGCGTTGAACGCCCAGTGCAACCCGATCGGGGCCAGGAGGCTGCTGCTGCGGCGACGGATCCAGATGAACCCGGCCCCGGCCACCGAGGTCGCGGTCACCGCCAGGCCGATCCCCGCGAGCTGACCCGCCAGACCGGTACCGAGGACCTGTGCGAGGCCGGCGTTGCCGGCCGTGAGCCCGAGAGACGACGTGACGTGCCACAGTCCGAACGCCGATGACCCGATCACGAACACGCCCGTGGTGCCGAAGGTCCGCTCGAGCGCCCCCTGCAGGACCCCGCGGAACGCGAGCTCCTCGGGAAGGACCGTCATCAGGGGGATCAGCACGAGCGCCGAGAACACCGCCATGCGCAGGTCCGAGTAGCGCTCGGACAGGAAGAACGGGCTCGTCGCCGGGATCAGGCACCCGGCCGTGACCACGGCCACCACCAGCACCGTCGCCGCGAGACCGTACGCCAGCCCGCGGGGCATGTGCCGCGCCGCCAGCCCCAGGTCCGACCACCGCATCCACCGCGCCTTGGCGACCACGACCAGCACGAGAACGGCCAGTGGCACGATCCACTCGCGGAAGGGCAGACCCGCCAGGTTGGCGGTGAGATTGATGGCGACCAGCGTGGCCAGGACCGCGGCGACGCCCGCCACCCCGCGCAGACGGGAGCGGCCGGGCAGGGACGTCGACGTCGTGGTCATCAGTCGCGACGATACCGCGCGGCCCGTCCGTACCAGGGGTATGGTGACACGGACGACCACGTCACGTGATGGGGGTGTCCACCATGGCAACGGTGACCTCGACCGCGTCTCGCGCCCTGACCGGCGCCCGCCGCAGGGTGGGCCTCGTGGTCCGTTCCCGGGTGGCGGGTGACGACGCCGACGCGAGACGCCAGCAGATCTGGCACTCCGAGGGCGAACGCTGGAACTCCCCCGACGACGCCATCTGCCGCGTCAACGGGGACGCCTCCATGTTCGCCGGCGGACTCACCGCCCTCCTCCTACAGTCCCTGCACCCTCTCGCCATGGCCGGGGTGGCCGACCACAGCGACTACCGGGGCGACCCGTGGGGGCGCCTCCAGCGCACCTCGCAGTTCATCGCGACCACGACCTTCGGCACGGTCACCGACGCCTCCCGGCTCATCCGGGCGATCAACGGTGCGCACCGCGCGGTCGTGGGCACCGACTACCGGGGGCGCCCGTACGACGCCCGCGACCCCCACCTGCTGCGCTGGGTCCACGTCGCCGAGATCTGGAGCTTCCTCGAATGCCACCGCCTCTACGGGCGCGAGCCGCTGACGCCGGCCGAACGAGACGACTACGTACGACAGGCCTCGAGAACCGGGCTCATGATGGGCGCCGGGGAGGTGCCCCTCACCGTGCGCGACCTCGACGCGGCGTTGGAGGAGTACCGGCCGGAGCTCGAGGCCTCGCCCGCCGCGCTCGACGCGCGCCACTTCCTGCTCGACGGACCACCGATGGGACTGACCGACAGGCCCGCCTACGCGCTGCTGCGGGAGGGAGCCGTCGCGGCGCTGCCGGGGTGGGCCCGGACGATGCTCGAACTCCCCGACGGGCCGCTCGGATCCAGCGGACTCGGACGGGCATTGGGACGCGCCGGTGTCTCCTCACTGCGCTGGGTCCTCGACGCGATCGAGTGACGCGGCGCTACCCTGTGACGATCCGACCCTCCGGGGTCGGCCCTGTCGTCCGCGGGTTCCCCCCGCCCGTTGAGAAGTGAGGTCTGTGATGGCCGGTGGACTCGCCGCCCTGCTCGATGACGTCGCGGTGCTCGCGCGCATGGCAGCGGCCAGTACCGACGACGTCGCCGCCGCCGCAGGCCGCGCCGGCGTGAAGGCCGCCGGCGTGGTGGTCGACGACACCGCCGTGACCCCCCAGTACGTCCGCGACGTCGACCCGTCCCGCGAACTGCCCATGATCCGCAAGATCGCCATCGGGTCACTGGGCAACAAGGCGATCATCATCGTCTTCGCACTCCTGCTCAGCCAGTTCGTGCCGTGGATCCTCACCCCGATCCTCATGCTGGGCGGGCTCTACCTCTGCTTCGAGGGGGCGGAGAAGGTGTGGGAGCGGATCTCCGGACACCACGAGGAGGCCGCCCCCGTCGTGGACCGGGGCCCGGACGCCGAGGCGAAGATGGTCCGCGGCGCCGTGACCACCGACTTCATCCTCAGCGCCGAGATCATGGTGATCTCCCTCAACGAGGTCGCGTCGGAGTCCTTCTGGTCCCGGGCGATCATCCTGGTCGTCGTGGGGCTGGGCATCACCGCGCTCGTCTACGGCGTCGTCGCGGTGATCGTGAAGATGGACGACGTCGGCCTCCACCTGGCGGGGAGGGAGTCCCCGGGTGTGCAGCGGTTCGGCCACGGCCTGGTCAAGGCCATGCCGACGGTGCTCGAGGTGATCTCCTTCGTCGGCATGCTGGCCATGCTGTGGGTCGGTGGCCACATCCTCCTCGTGGGGCTCGACGAACTCGGCGTGACGGGGCCGTACCACCTCGTGCACGTCCTGACCGAGCCCGCGGCGGGCGTCGCGGGCGTCGGCGCGGTACTCGCCTGGCTCGTCGACACGGTGTGCGCACTGGTCTTCGGCCTCGCGGTGGGCGCGGTGGTCGTGGCGATCATGCACCTGATCCCGCGACGGAGCTCCGGGTCGCACGCCGGGGCGGACGCCGACTCCGACGCCGGGTCCGGCACCGACGCCGGGGGCGCGCGCGGTGACCACGGCGGGGCGACCCGAACGAGGACGGGAGAGGACACCGGCCACTGATGCTGTTCACGGTGGGGCACGGCAGGTTGGATCGCGACGAGCTGGCACGGTTGCTCACCGGCGCCGGCGTCGAACTCCTCGTGGACATCCGGCGCTTTCCCGGGAGCCGCGCGAACTCCGCCGCTGCCAAGGGCGCGGTGCCCGAGATAGTCGGCGAGGCGGGGATCGACTACCGCTGGGAAGAGGACCTCGGCGGCCGCCGCAGCCTCACCGCCGACAGGCGCCGGGCCTCCCCCGACACCTGGTGGCGGGTCGAGGCGTTCCGCGCCTACAGCGCCTGGACCCGGGACCCTGCATTCCGCGCCGCCCTGGATCGGGTCGTGGCCGACGCCCGATCGCGACAGGTCGCGGTCATGTGCTCGGAGTCAGTGTGGTGGCGCTGCCATCGTCGGATCGTCGCCGACGTCGTCGCCACGGTCCACGGTCTGCCCGTGGGGCACCTGATGCACACCGGAAAGATCACCGAGCACAGTCCGAGCGAGGGCCTGCGGCTCGACGAGCACGGCGAACCGGTCTGGGATGGCTGACCCCGCGCGGCCGGCGTCACCGATGGCCTAGTCTCGCGCCATGTATCCCGCCTCGACGCCCGCCGCCAACCTGACCCCCGTCGCCGCCCTGCTGGGCACCTGGCGAGGCGAGGGGGCCGGTTCGTACCCGACGATCGACGACTTCACCTACACCGAGGAGATCACGTTCACCGACGTGGGCAAGCCCTTCCTGCACTACGTGCAGCGCACGTGGAGCCCCACCGGATCCCCCATGCACACCGAGACCGGATACCTCCGGGTCCCGGGTGACGGTACGGCCGAGTTCGTCCTGTCCCAACCCACCGGGCAGACCGAACTCTGCGAGGGAACGCTCGTCGCCGAGGCGGACGCCCTGGTGCTGGAGTTCCACTCACGCGTGCACAACAGTGCGAGCGCCAAGCAGGTCGACACCACGCACCGCCGCTACGAGACCGTCGACGACCGGATCACCACCACGTTCGCCATGGCAGCGGTCGGCCAGCCCCTCACCCACCACCTGCGTTCCGAGCTGCGCAGGGCCTAGACCGCAGCACAGGGCCGGTCGGTCACGAGGAACGACGAACTGATCCGGGCGCTGCGCGACCACCGACCGCCGGGGCCAGCCGCGAGCGTCAGCGCGCGGCGCGGTCGCGCAGAACCAGCCGTGACAGCCCATCCAGCGCGAATCCGAGGATGCCGATCACGAGGATCACCGCCATGACCTGGTCGTAGGCCAACTGGTCGCGGGCGTTGAGGATCTGATAACCCAGGCCGGACCGCACACCGAGCATCTCCGCGGGCACCAACACGATCCAGGCCGTCCCGAGCGCGAGGCGGATGCCGCCCAGGATCGCCGGCCGGACCGCGGGGATGACGACCCGGGTCAGGCGCTCCCAGCCGCTGGCGCCCATGGTCCGGGCCACGTCGAGGTACCCGGGATCCATCGCGTTGACGCCTGCCGAGGTCGAGAGCATGATCGGCCACACCGCCGCGGCGGTGACGAGGAAGATCACGGGCTCGTTGCCGATCCCGAACACCGCGATGGCCACCGGTGCCCAGGACAACGGTGAGATCATCCGCAGGAACTGCACGAGCGGACCCGCGACCGCCTCCGCGGTCCGCCGCAGTCCCAGCCAGAGCCCCAGCGGCACCCCGAGAAACGCGGCGACGGCGAGTCCCGCGACGAGTCGGTACAGACTGACCGCCGCGTCGGACAGCAGCACTCCCCTGTCGAGCAGGTCGCCGAAGCCAGACCACGTCTCGGCGGGTGACATCCCGCCGATCACCGGGTCGTCGGTGACGAGCCCGGAGGTGAGCAGGGCCCACACGCCCAGGCCGATGAGCAACCCCAGTAGCCCCGCGGCCCAGCGTGTGAGCAGACCCGACGGCCCGGCCCCGACGGCCCGGCGGCCCCGGCGGGAGCCGGGCGCG
>NZ_JAALDT010000240.1:0-7783 GCF_014144995.1 Dietzia sp. DQ11-71
CCATGTCCCGCCCGGCGCCCATCTCGGCCCGGATCGCGCCGGGCAGGGCCATGAGCTCATCGTGCCGGTCGGGGGAGACCCTCACGAGCAGTGACCCGTCCCGTCCGGCGCTGACCGCGATCTTCTCGGACACCATGACGCAGTGGCCGCCGAACATCGACACCTCGCGGGTCACCGGCTCATCGACGAGGAGTTCGCGCAGGCGGTCGATGAGCTGCTGCTGAGCGGGGGGCGGTGTGCGGGGTGTGCGGGCCATCGGGCGACCTCCCCAGAAAAACTCACCCAGAAACAAGTGGGCCCCGGATCCTCACGGATCCGGGGCCACTTCTACTGTCTCGACACAGTGTGCGCGAGGGGGGACTTGAACCCCCACGTCCGTTAATAGGACACTAGCACCTCAAGCTAGCGCGTCTGCCATTCCGCCACTCGCGCTCGCACACTGGTGACCTCCACCGGCTCGTGTCCGGCTTGGTCGTGCGAGGAATGACATTAGCCGATGCCCGAACCGTGGACCAAATCGGGGTCCCGCCGCGGCTCCCACCGCCGGGTCATCGCTGGTAGACAGGGCTGGTAGACAGGGACGTGACCGGATGGAGGACCACTCCACACCGCCACGATCGCAGGAGGATGACGATGACCGACTTCCGTGTGCCCGACCCCTACGCCGCACTCCCGGATCTACCGGCCCTCGAGGTGACGAGCGAGTCGTTCACCGAGGGCGCCACCCTGTCGGCCGCGCAGCTCGGCGGGAAGATGGGTGTCGAGGGCGGCCAGGACAGGTCGCCACAGGTGAGCTGGAGCGTGGGTCCGGAGGGTACGAGGACCTACGTGGTCACCGTCTTCGACCCGGACGCCCCCACCGCGTCGGGCTTCTGGCACTGGTCGGTGGCCAACATCCCGGCAGAGGTGACCTCACTGCCCGAGGGCGCGTGCACGGGCGACGACACCTCGGGCCTCCCCGAGGGCGCGGTCGTGGTCCGCAACGACGCCGGCTTCAAGGGCTTCGTGGGCGCGGCCCCGCCGGCGGGCCACGGGCCGCACCGCTACATCCTCGCCGTCCACGCGGTGGGCGACGAGATCGAGCTCGGTGACGACGCCTCGTGCGCGTTCGTCGGGTTCAACCTGTTCGGCCAGGGCCTGGCCCGCGGCACGGTGACGGGGATCTTCGAGCAGTAGCGCTCAGTAGCGCTCAGCGCACCGCCGAGCCGACGGCCTCCGCCAGGGACCCGAACCCGCCCTGGCGGAGGCGCTTGGCCACCAACCGGTTGGTGCCGCGCAGGAGCGTGGGTCCGGTGAAGATGAACCCGGTGTAGGTCTGGACGAGGTTCGCGCCGTGGGTGATGCGGTCCCAGACGTCCTCGGGCGTCTCGATGCCACCGACGGAGATGATGACGATGCGGCCGCCTGCGCGTCCGTGGATCCGCGAGAGGACCTCCCGCGACCGGGCGGCGACCGGCGCGCCGGAGATGCCCCCGGCGCCCAGTGCCTCGACCGCCGCGGCGGGGGTCCGCAGTCCGTCACGCGAGATGGTGGTGTTGGTGGCGACGATGCCCGCCAGCCCCAGTTCCAGCACGAGGTCCGTCACCGCGTCGATGTCCGCGTCGTCCAGGTCGGGCGCGATCTTCACCAGGACGGGGATCGTGGCCACGTCCCGCACCGCCGCGAGGATGGGCCGGAGCGATTCGACGGCCTGCAGATCCCGTAGACCGGGAGTGTTGGGGGAGCTGACGTTGACGACGAGGTAGTCGGCGAGACCCGTGAGCATCGTCGCCGAGGCCACGTAGTCGCGGACCGCGTCCTCCGCGGGGACCACCTTGGTCTTGCCGATGTTGATCCCCACCGGGTCACTGCTGCGGCGCCGACGGAGGTTGTTGGCCGCGTTACCGGCCCCGTGGTTGTTGAACCCCATCCGGTTGAGGATCGCCCGGTCCTCGACGAGCCGGAACAGGCGTGGGGTGGGATTGCCCGGTTGGGGAGAGGCGGTCACGGTGCCCACCTCGCTGAACCCGAAGCCGATCGCGCCCCACGAGTCCACGGCGGCGGCGTTCTTGTCGAACCCGGCCGCCAACCCGAGCGGGCCGGGGAAGGTACGACCGAGCACCTCCTGGGCGAGCACGGGGTCCCGCACACCCAGGATCCGGCGAGCCACGGCACCGAGCGGGGGCACCAGGGTCAGGAGCTTGAGCAGGCCGAACACCAGGTGGTGGATCCGCTCCGCGGGAAAGCGGAACAGCACCTTCTTGAGCAGTGCGTACACGGTCCTCCTCGGTGAACGTCCCCGGGCGGGACGTGGGTCTTCTGGGCGATCAGCTCGCCGGCTCGGTGAGGGTCGGTCGGATGAGGTGCAGGCCCGCCCCGTCCGCGGAACCGACCACCACCGTCCCCGAGTCGGTGACCGCCAGCGAGTCGGGCTGGCGCACCGTCGGGATGTCCGCGCGCTGGATACCGACGCCGTCGCCGAGATCGTACGCCTGGACGGTGTTCGTCCCCGTGGAGGTGACCCAGACGAGTCCCCTGGACGTGTCCTCCGCGACCGCCCACGGGGCCGCGGCGACGGGGAACTGTTGATGCAGCCGGACGGGCGAGGTCGAGTACACCAGCAGGGTCCCGCCGACCGTGTCGCTGGCCACCACGGAACGCTCGCCGAACTCGTCGAGCTGACCCGCCCCCTTGCCGGCACGCAGGAGCGGCCCGGCGTTGTCCGATTCGAGGTCGATGCTGGCGATGACGGTGTCGGGGCGGCTCAGGGCCGTCACCGAGCCGTCCCGGGCGACGCTGATCCGGTCCACGGCAGTCAGCCCGCCGATGCGACGCTGCTCGGCACCGTCGGCGTCGCGCACGACGATCTCGCCCTCCGGGGTGCCGGTCAGTAGTCGACCGTCCGTGGTCAGCGCGGCCGCGGTGACCGGGCCCAGCCCGGTGATCTCACGGACCTGCCCGGTGGCCGACACCAGGACGACGCCGTCGGAGTGGGGGACCACCACCGTGCCGTCGTGCGCGGCCGAGGCATCGCCGGCACCCGGGGGCAGCGGCACGGAGTCCTCCTCCACCCAGCGGGTGCCGTCGATTCGACCGATCTCCAGCGACGGCGGGTCGTCGACCCGGGCGACGACCCGGTCACCCACCGCGACGAGGGAGCGGACCGAGCCGGGAACCGGGATCACGTCACCCCCGGCGGGGTCGGAGACCTGCGGCGACTCCGCGGGGGAGGCGTTGCCCTGGGCGATTCTGTTCTGCTCCTCGAGCTCCGCGGTGGGCGAGGAGCAGGCGGTCAGTGCGACCCCCAGGGCGAGGAGGGCGGCGGGCACGCCGGAACGGTGGAGGACACGTCGGTGCACGGTGTTCCTTTCGACTGCCCGCCATTGTCCACCACGCGGGTGCTCGGGCACCGTCCAGGTCCGGGCGACTACTCTCGCTGCGTGCGGTGACGCGATCCGCGTCCGATCCGCCGGAACCCGAGAGGAAACAGCGCACGTGAACACATCGGTACTCGCCGCGCCCACCGCGGAAGGGATGTCCTGGCTCCAGGTCGTCGTGCTCTCGGTGCTCCAGGGCCTCACCGAGTTCCTGCCGGTGTCGTCGTCCGGCCACCTACGGATCTTCTCCACCTGGTTCTTCGGCGAGGACGCGGGCGCGTCCTTCACCGCCGTGGTCCAGCTGGGCACCGAGGCCGCGGTGCTGGTGTTCTTCTTCAAGGACATCGTGCGCATCCTCGTGGCCTGGTTCCGAGGCGTGTTCAACTCCGAGCACCGCGCCGACCCGGATTATCGCCTGGGGTGGTTCGTCATCGTCGGGTCGGTCCCGATCGCCCTCATCGGTTTCGTCGGCAAGGACTTCATCCGTGACGCCGCGCGGAACCTCTGGATCACCGCCATCGTGCTCATCGTCTTCTCCTTCGTGTTCCTGCTCGCCGAGAGATTCGGCCGGCAGGACCGCCCCGTCGACGCCAAGTCGCTCGAGGGTCTGACGATGAAGGACGCGATCGTCATGGGGCTGGCCCAGTGTCTGGCGCTCATCCCGGGCGTGAGCCGCTCCGGGGGCACGATCTCCGCCGGCCTGTTCCTCAACATGTCGCGCGAGGCCGCGGCGCGGTTCTCGTTCCTGCTGGCCATCCCCGCAGTCCTCGCCTCGGGCCTGTTCAGCCTCCCCGACGCGTTCGAACCGTCGGTGGGGCAGTCGGCGAGCGGATTCCAGCTCCTCGTGGGGTCGGCGATCGCGTTCGTCATCGGGTACGCGGCCATCGCCTGGCTTTTGAGGTTCGTGCAGAACCACTCGCTCGCCTGGTTCGCCGGGTACCGCATCCTCCTCGGCGCCCTGGTGTTGATCCTGCTCGGCACCGGCACGATCCCCGCGACCTGACCGGGGCCGCCGCCCGGCCGGTGACCGACCCGGCGGGCCGTCGGTAATCTTCCCGTATGACCGTCATCCTGCTCCGGCACGGCCGATCCACCGCCAACACCGCCCTCACGTTGGCAGGCCGTACACCGGGGGTCGGCCTCGACGACACCGGTCACGCCCAGGCCGCGGAACTCGGCCGTCGACTCGGGGAACTACCCGTCGAGGCGGTCGTCCGGTCGCCCCTCATGCGGTGCCGTCAGACGGTCGAACCCCTGGCGCGGTCGCTGGGCGTGGAGCCACTGGTCGACGAGGGGCTGGTCGAGGTCGACTACGGCTCCTGGACGGGCCGACCACTCAAGGACCTCGCCTCCGAGCACCTGTGGTCGGTGGTCCAGCAACACCCCTCGTCGGCGGTCTTCCCGGACGGCGAGTCCCTGGCCGGGATGGCCGGTCGGGCGGTGACCGCCATCCGTCGCCACGACCAGCGCCTGGCGGAGGAGGCGGATCGCGACGTGCTGTGGGTGGCGTGTAGCCACGGCGACGTCATCAAGGCGGTGATCGCGGACGCCTACGGGATGCACCTGGACCAGTTCCAGCGGATCGTGGTGGAACCCGCGTCGGTGTCCGTGGTCCGGTACACGCCACACCGCCCGTTCGTGCTCCGGGTCAACGACACCGGCGGCGACCTGGCGGGTCTCCGCGGGGACCCGGCCGGCCGGGTCGGCGACGCCACGGCGGGGCACGCCAGCTCGGACGCCGTCCCCGGCGGGAACGTAGCCTGATGATCCGCACCACCATCCACCCCACGAGGAGACCACCCGCATGAGCAGGGCAGTGCACGAGTTCCGCGACCCGACCCGGTTCGTGGTGGGCACGGTCGGCCAGCCGGGCGAGCGCGTCTTCTTCGTCCAGGCCACCGAGTCGGGCCGGACCATCTCGGTGCGGTGCGAGAAGCAGCAGGCCCAGATCCTGTCCGAGAGGATGGGCGACCTGCTCGACGAGATCGCCGCCAAGTCCGACGTCCCGATCCCGCCGGCCGGCGGCGTCGTGGATGATCTCGACCCGCTCGAGATGCCGGTCGACGCCGAGTTCCAGGTGGGCACCATGGGGCTCGGCTGGGACGGGGAGCACTCCAAGATCGTGGTGGAGTTGTTGGCGATGGACCCGTCCGCCACAGACGAGTCGGTGGTGCTGTCGGACGCCGAGGACGCGCCGGACGCGCTGCGCGTCTTCCTCACCCCCCAGCGCGCCCGGCAGTTCGTGCTCCGCAGCGAGAAGGTCGTCTCCGCCGGCCGTGCCCCGTGCCCGCTGTGCGGCGAACCGATCGACACCACCGGCCACCTGTGCGTCCGCCTCAACGGTTACCTCCCGCGGTCCGGTGAGGCGCTCACCGACCTCATCGACCCGTGACCGACCGCCCGGCCAGCCCCGAACTCACCGTGCTGTACCGGATCCCGTCCGGCAGCAACGCGGTCTACCACTGTGTGGACGCCCACGGGGACAGCTGGGTCTACAAGCCGTCGGCGGGGGAGCGGCCGCTGATGGACTTCCCCGACGGCAGTCTGGCCGCGCGGGAGATCGCCGCACACGCGGTCTCCGAGGCGTTGGGCTGGGACCTCGTGCCACAGACCGTGGGCGCGCACGGCCCGGGCGGGCCGGGGATGGCCCAGCGCTGGATCGAGGAGATCGATCGCGAGCAACGCTCCGGGCACGACCCGATCGACGTCCACCCCGCCGACGCCGTCCCGGGCGGCCGGGCGGTCGTGCTGCGGGGGGAGGGCGCGCGGGGAGAGGACGTGGTGGTGGCACACGGCACCGACGACCGGCTGCGCCGTATCGCGGTGTTCGACCACGTGGTCAACAACGCCGACCGGAAGGGCGGACACGTCCTCGTCGACGCCGCGGGGGTCGTCTGGGCGATCGACCACGGCCTGTCCTTCCACACCGAGCCCAAGGTGCGCACCGTCCTGTGGGGGTGGGCGGGTCAACCCCTCACCGCCGACGAGGTGGCGGGGTTGGAGCGTCTCCGGCGCGACCTGGCAGAGGGCGGCGCACTCGGCGCGGCCCTGTCCGACCTGCTCTCCTCCGCCGAGGTCGAGGCTCTCACCGAGCGCGTCGACACCCTCCTCGCGACCCGGGTGTTCCCCGTTCCCGGCCCCGGCTACCCCTTACCCTGGCCGCTCTTCTGACCGCGTGGTCTCTAGACTCGGCCGCATGCACTCGTGGTCCACGCCTGTCGTCCCCGCGGTCCCCGGCGACGGCGTCCCCCTGAGGTTGTTCGACACGGCCGGCGCGGAGGCCCGCGAGGTGGCGCCGGGGCCCGTCGCACGCATGTACGTCTGCGGGATCACCCCGTACGACACCACCCATCTCGGTCACGCGGCCACCTATCTCACGTTCGACCTCGTCTACCGTCAGCTGCTCGACGCCGGGCACGAGGTCCACTACGTCCAGAACACCACCGATGTCGACGACCCGCTGTTCGAGCGGGCCGAGCGTGACGGCGTCGACTGGCAGGAGCTGGGGGACCGCGAGACCGACCGGTTCCGCGAGGACATGGAGGCGCTCCGGGTCCTCCCGCCGCGTGACTACGTCGCGGCCACCGAGACCATCGACGAGGTCGTGGAGATGGTGGCCGAGCTCCTCGAGCGTGGTCACGCCTACTGCATCGACCCCGCCGTCGACGGCTACTCCGACGTCTACTACCGCCACCGCGCGACCGAGGAGTTCGGGTACGAGTCGGGCTACGACGACGACGAGATGGCCGCCGCCTTCGCCGAGCGCGGTGGCGACCCCGACCGAACCGGCAAGGAACACCCGCTGGATGCGTTGCTGTGGCGCGTCAATCGTCCCGGCGAGCCGTCGTGGCCCTCCCCCTGGGGGGCGGGCCGACCCGGGTGGCACATCGAGTGCTCGGCGATCGCCCGCAACCGCCTGGGGATGGAGTTCGACATCCAGGGTGGCGGCAGCGACCTGGCCTTCCCCCACCACGAGTTCTCCGCCGCCCACGCCGAGGCGGCCACGGGGGAGGCGCCCTTCGCCCGTTTCTACGTCCACGCCGCGATGATCGGGCTCGACGGCGTGAAGATGAGCAAGTCGCTCGGCAACCTGGTGCGCGTGCAGGCGCTGCGGGAGGAGGGCGTCGACCCGGCGCTCATCAGGCTCGGCCTGTTCGCCGGGCACTACCGCGTGGACCGGTCCTGGTCCGGGGAACTCCTCGAGGCCGCCCGTCTCCGGTACGACACGTGGAACCGGGCAGTTGCCCGCGGCGCCGGTGCGGACTCGGCGGCCGCGATCACGGCTCTGCGCGAGCGCCTCGCGGACGACCTGGACACACCGGGGGCGTTGGCCGTGATCGACGCGTGGGCGGAGGCGACGCTGGGCGGTGACGAGGCGGACCCGGCCGCCGGTGTCGCGGTCGCGACCGCCCTGGACGCTCTTCTCG
>NZ_JAALDT010000241.1:0-10572 GCF_014144995.1 Dietzia sp. DQ11-71
CCGGGCGGCGGGGCGTCGGACGGCGGGGCGTCGGACGGCGGGGGGCGGGGCAAGGGGCGCGGCTCGCCGGGGGAGATGCAAAACATTGCAAAGTGGTGCATACTCGTGCGTATGGCAATCACGGTGGCGGTCGCAGGTGCTTCGGGTTACGCGGGCGGGGAATTCCTCCGACTCCTACTCGGGCACCCGTCCTACGCGGCGGGGGAGTTAAAGATCGGCACGCTCGCCGCCGGGTCGAGCGCCGGACAGACGCTCGGGGAGCACCACCCGCACCTGCTGCCCCTCGCCGACCGCGTCCTCGCGGAGACCGAGGCGGAGACGCTCGAAGGCCACGACGTCGTGGTGCTGGGGTTGCCCCACGGGCATTCTGCGGCGATCGCCGAGCAACTGGGGCCGGACGTCCTCGTCGTCGACCTCGGGGCGGACTTCCGACTGGTGGACGCAGAGGACTGGACGGCGTACTACGGCTCCGAGCACTCCGGTACCTGGCCGTACGGTCTCCCGGAGCTCCCCGGGGCGCGTGAGGCGCTGCGGTCCACCCGCCGCGTCGCGGTCCCGGGGTGCTTCCCCACGGGCGCCACGCTCGCGCTGTTCCCGGCCGTCGCGGCCGGCCTCGTCGACGCCTCCGCCATCACGATCGTCTCCGTGACCGGAGCGTCGGGCGCAGGCAAGGCCGCCAAGGTCCCGATGCTCGCCGCGGAGGTCATGGGCTCGGCCAAGGCGTACGGCGTGACCACCCACCGGCACACGCCCGAGATCACCCAGAACCTTCGTGCGGTCACCGACGCGGAGGTGTCGGTGAGCTTCACCCCGGTTCTCGCCCCCATGGCCCGCGGCATCCTCACCACCGCGGTGGCGCCCACGACCGCGACCGCCGGGGAGCTCCGGGCGGTGTACGCCGAGGCGTTCGGAGACGAGCCGTTCGTCCACGTCCTGCCCGCGGGCGTGCAGCCCATGACCGCCTCCGTGCTCGGATCCAATGCGGTGCAACTCGGTATCGAGGTCGACGAGCGCGCCGGCCGCGCGGTGTTCACCGCGGCGATCGACAACCTCGCCAAGGGCACCGCCGGGGGCGCGATCCAGTCGATGAACCTCGCGCTCGGACTCCCCGAGACCGCCGGACTCAGCACCGTCGGCCTGGCCCCTTGACCGCGGACGCCCTGGCGGGCGCCACCTCCAGAGGCCGGATCCACGGTCTCGAGATGTGGTGGGCCCCGGAGGGAACCCATGCGATGTTCTGGGTCGCCCCCGCCGGCTCGACCGGCATCCTCAACGTCCACGGTGACGGGGCGGACGCGGTGGAACTGCGGTGGAGCACCCTGAGCGCCGAGATCCCGTCCACCCGCGCGGTCGTCCTGCTCGACGGCCCCGGCGTCGGAGACCCCGGCGCGGACTTCACGGCCGCGCACGAGGTCGCCGAGAACGTCGCCCGGTTCGTCAGCACGAGATCGGGTGTCGAGGCCGGCCCGATCGAGGTGCTCGTCTTCCGGCCTGACACCGATCACGCGCCGTGGCCGGAACCCGCACCGACGGCGGACGGAGCCGAGTTCCGTTTCCGACACCGCGGTGGCGCGGACGTCCGACTCGCCCTGACCATTCCCGACCAGCCCGGAGAGGCCTGACATGACCACCGAGATGAACGACGGCTCCACGCAGTTGACGCCGTTCGTCCGCGCGCACGTGCTCGCCGAGGCGCTGCCGTGGCTGCAGAAGTTCCACGACAAGATCGTCGTGGTCAAGTACGGCGGTAACGCCATGGTGGACGACGACCTCAAAGCGGCTTTCGCGGCGGACATGGTGTTCCTGCGCACCTGCGGGCTCAAGCCCGTGGTGGTCCACGGGGGCGGGCCGCAGATCACCTCCATGCTCGGTCGTCTGGGCATGGAGGGCGAGTTCCGCGGCGGGTTCCGGGTCACCACCCCCGAGGTCATGGACATCGTCCGCATGGTGCTGTTCGGCCAGGTCGGACGCGAGCTCGTCGGTCTGATCAACGCCCACGGCCCCTACGCGGTCGGGATCTCCGGAGAGGACGCGGGACTGTTCACCGCGGTTCGCCGGACAGCGATGGTCGACGGGGAACCCACCGACATCGGCCTGGTCGGCGATGTGCAGTCCGTCGACCCGCGGGCCGTCCTCGACCTCATCGAGGCGGGCAGGATCCCCGTCGTGTCGACCATCGCGCCCGACTCCGACGGAACCGTGCACAACATCAACGCCGACTCCGCGGCCGGGGCGCTCGCAGCGGCCCTGGGTGCGGAGAAGCTGATCGTCCTGACCGACGTCGAGGGGCTGTACACCGACTGGCCGGACCGCTCGTCCCTCGTGACGCATCTCGGTACCGAACCACTCGAGCGGCTCCTCCCGTCCCTCGAGAGCGGGATGGTTCCCAAGATGGAGGCCTGTCTGCGGGCGGTCCGGGGCGGGGTGCACGCAGCCCACGTCATCGACGGCCGCGTCGAACACTCGGTGTTGCTCGAGATCCTCACCGAAGGGGGCATCGGGACGATGGTCACCGAGGGCCACCACGAAACCAGGTCGCCGGCAGGAGCCGAGAAATGAACGACACGCACACCGTCACCGACACAGACACCCCGACCCTCACCGCGCGGTGGGACGACGCGCTGATGCGCAACTACGGCACCCCGCCGCTCGAGCTGGTCTCGGGCAGTGGCGCGACGCTCACGGGCGCCGACGGTCGTGAGTACGTCGACCTGCTCGGCGGGATCGCCGTGAACTCCCTCGGACACGGCCACCCGGCCGTGGTCGACGCGGTCAGTCGCCAGGTCGCCGAACTCGGGCACATCTCCAATCTGTACGTCCACCCCAGGGTGGTCGAGCTGGCCGAACGCCTCGAGTCCCTCTTGGCGGTGGACCAGCCGGTCCGGGCCTTCTTCTGCAACTCGGGAGCCGAGGCGAACGAGGCCGCGTTCAAGATCGCCCGCCGGACGGGCCGGTCCCGCATCCTGGCAGCGGAGAACGGCTTCCACGGACGGACGATGGGGGCGTTGGCGATGACGGGCCAGCCCGCCAAGCGCGCGCCGTTCGAGCCCATGCCACCCGGGGTCGAGTTCTTCCCCTACGGCGACATCGACGCCCTGACCACGCTGGTGGAGCTGGCTCCGGGCGAGACGGCCGCCGTCATCATCGAGCCGCTCCAGGGCGAGGGCGGCGTCGTCGAGCCCCCCGAGGGGTTCCTCGCCGACGTGCGCGCCCTGTGCACCGAGCACGGCGTCCTCATGATCGTGGACGAGGTCCAGACGGGGATCGCCCGTACCGGTGCGATGTTCGCCTGCCGCAAGGCCGGGGTCGTGCCCGACGTGATCACCCTCGCGAAGGGGCTCGGTGGTGGCCTGCCGATCGGCGCGTGCCTCGGCGTCGGCGCCGCGGGCGAACTACTCACCGCCGGGCAGCACGGCACCACCTTCGGCGGCAACCCGATCTCGTGCGCCGCCGCTCTCGCCGTACTCGACACGATCGAGTCCGATGACCTCGTGGCGCACGTCGACCGCCTCGGCAAGATCATCGCCGCCGAGATCGAGTGCCTCGACCACCCACTGGTCGACCACGTGCGTGGACGGGGCCTCCTGCTCGGGATCGTGCTCACCGCGCCCGCCGCCAAGGCGGTGGAGGAGGCGGCGCGCGGAGCCGGGTACCTGGTGGGTGCCACCACGGCGGACGTGGTCCGCCTCGCACCACCGCTCATCCTCACCGAACAGCAGGTCGCCGAGTTCGTGTCCGCGCTGCCCGGGATCCTCGACACCGCGTCGTCCACCATCGCAGCCCAGAAGGAGTCCTCGTCATGACCGGCCCGACCGTCAGCTCATCGACCGCGTCGACCGCGACCTCCACCCCTGCGGTCCGTCACTTCCTCCGCGACGACGACCTCAGCCCCGCCGAGCAGGCCGAAGTCCTGGACCTCGGGTTGAAACTCAAGGCCGAGCCGTTCTCCGCCCGACCCCTGGAGGGCCCGCGGTCGGTCGCGGTCATCTTCGACAAGACATCCACCCGCACCCGGTTCTCGTTCGACGCCGGGATCGCGGAACTGGGCGGGAACGCCATCGTCGTCGAGTCCGGCTCCACCCAGATGGGCAAGGGGGAGACCCTCTCCGACACCGCCCGGGTGATGTCGCGCTACGTCGAGGCGATCGTCTGGCGCACCTACTCACAGGACGGCCTCGTCGAACTCGCCGCCCACGCGGACGTTCCCGTCGTCAACGCCCTGAGCGACGAGTTCCATCCGTGCCAGATCCTGGCCGACCTGCTCACCATCCGCGAGAACTTCGGCCGCACCGAGGGACTCCGGGCGGTGTACCTGGGGGACGGGGCCAACAACATGGGCCACTCCTACCTCCTCGGGTTCGCGACCGCCGGCATGCACATCACCATCGCGGCCCCCGAGGGGTACCAGCCCACCGGCCAGGTGGTCGCCGACGCCCAGCGGATCGCGGCGGGAACCGGCGGTTCGGTGACCATCACGGCGGACGTCGACCCGGCCGTGGACGATGCCGACGTCCTCATCACCGACACCTGGGTCTCGATGGGCATGGAGGACTCGGCCACGCAGCGCCTGCGGGACCTCGCCGACTACCAGCTGGACCGGGCGTCGGTGGCCAGGGCCTCGGACGACGTCATCGTCCTGCACTGTCTGCCCGCCTACCGCGACAAGGAGATCGCCGCCGAGGTGATCGACGGCCCCCACAGCCGAGTCTTCGACGAGGCCGAGAACCGACTCCACGCCCAGAAGGCGCTGCTGGTCTGGCTCCTGGAGCGATCGTGACCGCCGTCGGCAGCGTCAGCAGGACGGCCCGGCACGCCCGGATCACGGAGATCCTGCGTCGCCGACCAGTGCGCAGTCAGACCGAGCTCGCCGAGGCGTTGGCGCAGGAGGGTATCGCCGTGGCGGTGGCCACCCTCAGCCGGGACCTGGACGAACTCGGCGCCGTGAAGCTCCGCGCCGCAGACGGAGGCGCCGGGCGCTACGTGATCCCCGAGGACGGCAGCCACGTGCCGGGAATCCCGGGCGGGACGGACCGGCTGGGCAGGCTGATCGCGGACCTACTCGTGTCCGCCGACCACAGTGCCAACATCGCGGTCCTGCGAACTCCTCCCGGGGCGGCAAACTTCCTCGCCAGCGCCCTCGACCGGGCCAATCTGGACGACGTCGTCGGGACCATCGCGGGGGATGACACCATATTCGTGATGGCCCGCGAACCCGTCACCGGAGCTGAACTCGCCGACCGACTGGCCGGACTGGCACGACGCCAGATCTGACCGGCCCCGCAGACCGACCCACCCCCCTGAACAGACCCCACACATCAAGGAGAACACCATGTCCGATCGCGTCGTCCTCGCCTACTCCGGCGGACTCGATACCTCCGTCGCCATCAGCTGGATCGGTCAGGAGACCGGTGCCGAGGTCGTCGCCGTCGCCATCGACCTCGGTCAGGGTGGTGAGGACATGGACGTCATCCGGCAGCGCGCACTGGACTGCGGAGCCGTGGAGTCGGTGGTCGTGGACGCCCGCGACGAGTTCGCCGATGACTACTGCGCCCCCACGATCAAGGCCAACGGCCTGTACATGCGCGAGTACCCGCTGGTCTCGGCGATCTCCCGTCCACTCATCGTCAAGCACCTGGTCACCGCGGCCAAGATGCACGGTGGGACCTCCGTGGCGCACGGCTGCACGGGTAAGGGCAACGACCAGGTCCGCTTCGAGGTCGGTTTCGGTGCGCTCGCGCCGGACCTCGACGTGATCGCGCCGGTCCGCGACTACGCCTGGACCCGCGAGAAGGCGATCGAGTTCGCCGAGCGGAACGAGATCCCGATCAACGTCACCAAGAAGTCGCCGTTCTCCATCGACCAGAACGTCTGGGGCCGTGCGGTGGAAACGGGCTTCCTCGAGGATCTGTGGAACGCCCCGACCAAGGACGTCTACGACTACACCGAGGACCCGACCATCAACTTCGCCGCCCCCGACGAGGTCACGGTGACCTTCTCCGAGGGCGTGCCGGTCGCGATCGACGGCCGCAAGGTGACCGTGCTCGAAGCGATCGAGGAGCTCAACCGTCGCGGCGGCGCGCAGGGCGTCGGGCGCCTCGACATGGTCGAGGACCGCCTGGTGGGCATCAAGAGCCGCGAGGTTTACGAGGCGCCGGGCGCCATGATCCTCATCACCGCCCACAAGGCGCTCGAGGACGTCACCCTCGAGCGTGAGCTCGCCCGATACAAGTCCGGCGTGTCCGACACCTGGTCCAACGCGGTCTACGACGGTCTGTGGTTCTCGCCGCTCAAGTACGCCCTGGACGCCTTCATCGACAACACGCAGCAGCACGTGTCCGGTGACATCCGGATGGTCCTGCACGGCGGCTCGATCACCGTCAACGGCCGTCGTTCCGACTCCTCGCTCTACGACTTCAACCTCGCCACCTACGACGAGGGTGACTCGTTCGACCAGAGCTACGCGAAGGGCTTCGTCAACCTGCACGGCCTGAGCTCCAAGATCGCCGCCAAGCGGGACCTCGGCCTGTGAGTGCGGAGCAGGGCGACTCCGGGCGGCACGGCACCAACACGGGCTCCCTGTGGGGAGGTCGGTTCTCCGGCGGGCCGTCGGAGGCCATGGCCGCGCTGAGCAAGTCCACCCACTTCGACTGGGAGCTGGCCCCGTACGACATCCGCGCGTCCAAGGCGCACGCCCGGGTTCTGCACCGCGCGGGTCTGCTCACCGGGCCCGACCTGGACGCCATGCTCGACGGGTTGGACCGCCTGGCCGCGGATGTCGATTCGGGGGCCTACGTCCCGGCGGAGTCCGACGAGGACGTGCACGGTGCCCTCGAGCGCGGCCTGATCGAGCGGGTGGGGCCCGAGGTGGGCGGTCGGCTGCGTGCCGGCCGGTCCCGTAACGACCAGGTGGCCACCCTGTTCCGCATGTGGCTCCGCGACGCCGTGCGGGCGGTCGCGGCGGGGGTCCTGGACGTGGTCGACGCGCTCGTCGGCCAGGCCGACGCGCACCCCGAGACGGTGATGCCGGGCAAGACCCACTTCCAGGCCGCGCAGCCGGTCCTGCTCGCCCACCAGTTGCTCGCGCACGCCCAGCCGTTGCTGCGCGATCTGGACCGGATCCGTGACCTCGACCGCCGTCTGGCGGTGTCGCCGTACGGTTCGGGTGCGCTGGCGGGGTCGTCGCTGGGGTTGGACCCGGACGCGATCGCCGCCGAGCTCGGCTTCGACCGGGCCGCCGACAACTCGATCGACGCCACCAGCTCCCGCGACTTCGCCGCCGAGGCGTCGTACGTGCTGGCGCAGATCGCGGTCGACCTGTCCCGCCTGGCGGAGGAGATCATCGCCTGGTCCACGCCCGAGTTCGGGTACGTGACGCTGGCGGACGAGTGGTCGACGGGCAGCTCGATCATGCCGCAGAAGAAGAACCCGGACGTGGCGGAGTTGATGCGCGGGAAGACCGGTCGACTGATCGGTAACCTGACCGGCCTGCTGGCGACCCTCAAGGCGCAACCGCTGGCCTACAACCGCGATCTGCAGGAGGACAAGGAACCGGTCTTCGACTCGGTGTCGCAGCTGGATCTGTTGCTGCCGGCCATGGCCGGTCTCGTGGCCACCCTGGAGTTCCATCCGGAGCGGCTCGCCGAGCTCGCTCCCGCCGGGTTCACCCTGGCCACCGACATCGCGGAGTGGATGGTCCGGCAGGGCGTCCCGTTCCGGGTCGCCCACGAGGCGGCGGGGGAGTGCGTCCGTGTGGCCGAGAACCGCGGCGTCGGGCTCGACGAATTGGACGACGACGAGTTGGCGGCCGTGGACCCCGCGCTGACGCCCGAGGTGCGCGAGGTCCTCACCGTCACCGGTTCGATCGCGTCGAGGAACGCCCGGGGCGGCACCGCGGGCGAGGCGGTGGCCGCCCAGCGCAGGCGACTGGGCGAGATCCGCGACGAGTTCGCGGGCTGGGTAGGGTGAGCGCCATGTCCGTCATCGACGCACGTCTGCTCGAGATCCTCGCCTGCCCCGAGGACAAGGGCCCGCTCCTGCTCGCGGGATCGGAGACGCTGTACAACCCGCGTCTGCGCCGGGCCTACCGGATCGACGACGGCATCCCCGTGCTGCTGGTCGACGAATCCCGGCAGGTGGACGACGCCGAGCACGCGGAGCTGGTCGCCCTGGCAGGTGGAGGCACCGAGGGGTGAGTTCCCCGGACGACCGGACAGGCCCCGCCGTCGGCACCGATACTGATCGGTTCCGGTTGCTGCTGCGGGAGTCATCGCCTGACACCGCGGCCCGGGCTCTGCTCGGAGGGATCCTGTCCCACGGCGCGGTCTCGGTGAGGATCATGGAGGTCGAGGCCTACGGCGGGCCACCGGAATCCCGCTTTCCCGACGCGGCCGCTCACACCTGGCCGGGCCCCACCCCCCGGAACGAGGTCATGTTCGGGGACGCCGGTCATCTGTACGTCTACCTGAGCCACGGGATCCACCAGTGCGTGAACATCACGTGCCGGCCCGCCGGGGAGGGCGGCGGAGTACTGCTCAGGGCGGCCCGCATCGCCGGCGGCCACGAGATCGTGGACTCCCGCCGGCCCGGCGTCCCGGCCGAGCGGGCCGCCCGCGGACCCGGCAATCTCGGCAGCACCCTGGGCATCGACCTCACGATGAGGGGCATCGACGTGCTCGACTCGTCGTCGTCGGTCCAATTCCGCCCCGACCCGGTCCCCGGGCACCACATCAGGTCCGGTCCGAGGGTCGGGGTCTCCCGCGAAGCGGACCGCCCGTGGAGGTTCTGGGTGGCCGGCGCGCGGGAGGTCTCCGCGTACCGACGCAGCCCACGGGCCCCGCAGCTGACCCGCCCCGTGGTGGCCGGACACGCCGAGTGAGGGACAATGTCCGTCGTGACCAACAACATCCTCGATGAACTGCAGTGGCGCGGGCTGATCGCCCAGTCGACCGATCTCGACGCGCTCCGGGCGCACCTCGACGAGGGCGCCGTGTCGCTCTACTGCGGGTTCGACCCGACCGGGCCGAGCCTGCACGCCGGTCACCTCATCCCGCTACTGACCCTGCGCCGGTTCCAGTTGGCCGGACACCGGCCGATCGTTCTGGCAGGCGGCGCCACCGGCATGATCGGTGACCCCCGCGACGTGGGGGAGCGGGTCATGAACACCTCCGACACCGTGGCGGAGTGGACCGAGCGGATCGCCGGTCAGCTCGAGCGGTTCGTCGACCTCACCGAGGGCCCCGTTGGCGCGCGGGTCGTCAACAACATGCAGTGGACCGGCCACATGACGGTGATCGAGTTCCTCCGCGACGTCGGCAAGCACTTCTCGCTGAACACGATGCTGGGTCGGGACACGGTCAAGCGCCGGCTGGAGGGAGAGGGGATCTCCTTCACCGAGTTCTCGTACATGCTCCTGCAGGCCAACGACTTCCTGCAGCTGCGTCGCAACATGGGGTGCACGCTCCAGCTCGGCGGGTCCGATCAGTGGGGCAACATCGTCGGCGGTGTCGATCTGAACCGGCGGGTCGACGGGGAGTCCGTGCACGCGATGACCGTTCCCCTGGTGACCTCGTCGGACGGGAAGAAGTTCGGGAAGTCGACCGGAGGCGGGAGTCTGTGGCTCGATCCCGCGATGACGAGCCCGTACACCTGGTACCAGTACTTCCTCAACACCGCCGATGCCGATGTGGTGCGGTACCTGCGGTGGTTCTCCTTCCTCGGTAGGGAGGAGATCGACGAGCTCGAGGAACTCACCCGGGAGAAGCCCCACATGCGGGCGGCGCAGAAGCGACTCGCCGAGGAGATGACAACCCTGGTCCACGGAGTCGCCGCGACCGAGTCCGTCCAGGCCGCCGCGCAGGCGCTCTTCGGCAGAGGCGAGTTGGCCGGCCTCGACGAGGCGACGCTGGCGGCCTCGCTGGAGGATGCCGGTGCTGTCGAGATCGCGCAGGGTGAGCCCGCCACGATCGTCGATCTCCTGGTGGCCTCCGGTCTCTGCGACAGCAAGGGGGCGGCGCGGCGTGCGATCGGGGAGGGCGGCGCGTATGTCAACAACGAGCGCGTCTCGGATCCGGAATGGACTCCGGCGGCCTCTGACCTCCTCCACGGATCATGGCTCGTGCTCCGGCGGGGGAAGAAGAACTTCGCCGGGGTCAGGATGAACTGAGTCTGGAAGATCGTTGAAGGCGCCGGTGAACCCGGCGCCTTTGGCATTTCTGCAGGTCTAGCTGCGGGTTTGCGTTTCCGTTCACGTCTGCGTAACTTATTGGGAGTCGCCGAGAGCGGCCCGGGCCGAGAGGCCGGGGACGCCGAGGAGACGGGCTCCGAACAGCAAGAAGATCTCGCCGGTTTGACTCGGTGAGACCGGATAGCTAGGATAGAGAAGTTGCCCTCGAGAGAGTGGCGGCGGCGCCGCGAGGCGGGAAAGCGACCGGATTGTGAATCGGAACGCAGACCTGTTACGCTGGTGGAGTTGCCCTCCTCGGGAGGGCGGCGGAGATCACCCCGGGTGAAGCGAGGCGAACAGCCCCGTGGAGACGGTGTGTGGGTGTTGTTTGAGAACTCAACAGTGTGTTT
>NZ_JAALDT010000242.1:0-2340 GCF_014144995.1 Dietzia sp. DQ11-71
GGTGTTGCCGAACGACTCCGGGGGCTCCTCCGGGATGCGCGCGGGGTCGTCGGGTCGGGTCTGGTCGGTCACAATCGCCTCCGCGGTCTCGGTGGTGGGCGCCGGTCCCCGGCGCCGGGGTGCTGACGACCCTAGTCCCGTGGGGACCCCTCACGTCGGAATCTCCCGACCGCGTCACCGTGGCTTAGTCTGGTGCGCATGTCGGACAATCCCTTCGGTCGGGTCATCACCGCGATGGTGACCCCCATGCATGACGACGGCTCGATCGATTTCGACGGCCTGCAGCGGCTCGCGGTCCATCTCGCCGATCACGGCCACGACGGACTGCTGGTCAACGGCACGACCGGCGAGTCCGCGACGACCACCGACGACGAGGACTACGACAGCGTGGCCGCCGTCGTCGAGGCCGTCGGCGACCGGGTGAAGGTCATGGCCGGTTGCGGCACCAACGACACCGAGCACTCGATGCGTGCGGCGCGCGAGATGATCGCCCGCGGCGCCGACTCCCTGCTCGTGGTGACCCCGTACTACAACAAGCCCACCCAGCACGGGATCGTCGAGCACTTCCGGATGATCGCCGAGGCGGCCGACCGACCGATCATGGCCTACGACATCCCCGGCCGCACCGGCACCGCCCTGGCCACGGACACCATCCGGCGGATGGCGGAGATCCCCCGGGTGCGGGCGGTCAAGGACGCCAAGGGTGACCTGTTCGAGGCCAGTCGACTCATGGCGGAGACGGACCTGCTCTGGTTCTCCGGCGACGACGTGCTCAACCTGGCCTTCCTGGCCCTCGGTGCCACCGGCATCGTCTCGGTCGTCGGCCACGTCGCCGGCGACGACTACCGGGCGATGATCGACGCCGTCGACGCCGGTGACCTGCCGCGGGCCCGCGAGATCCACACCCGCCTCATCCCGGCCGTGGACGCGATCATGCACACCTCGCAGGGCGCCATCCAGGTCAAGGCGGCCCTGAAGGAGGTCGGCCTCATCGGCTCGGACCGCCTGCGCATGCCCCTCCTCCAGGGGCCGCCCGAGCACCGGGCCAAGTTGCGCGACGGGCTGGCCGCGGCCGGGCTCGGCTGACCCATCCCGGCCACCGGCCGACCACGGTCACCACTCTGCGGGGGATGACCTCGTCGTCGTGACCCTCGTCATGCCCGCTGGAACGCGGCCATCTCCGTGCACCGCCGCCACAGGGCGGCGGCCGTGGTCCGGTCGTGCGAACGGCGACCCGACCGGGCGGGCTTCGGATGCCCGCGCAGGCCCCCGAGGCGATCGGGGCCGACGAACTCGCCGCCGGTGAGGCCGGGCACCGTCGCCGCGTACAGCACGGACAGTGCGCCCATCTCCGGTGTCAGGCCCGCCCACGTGATGGAGTTGCCCAACTCGAAAAAGCGGTCCGCCAGTGGGTTGCCGCTCTGGCGGATGAGGTCGGTCGCCGTGTAACCGGGATGGGCGGCGACCGACCGCAGCCCGCTGCCGGACCGCTCGAAGTGGCGCTGCCACTCGTAGCCCAGCATGATGCACGCCAATTTGGAGTCCGCGTACGCCGCCATGGGTCGGTAGCCGCGCACGTCCATGTCGAGATCGTCGGTGTCGAGTCGTCCGCGCAGGTGGGCGAGCGAGCCCAGCCACACGACCCGGTCCGTCAGCATCTGCTCCAGCCCCAGGGTGAGCGCGTGATGTGCCAGCACGTTGACCCCGAACTGCATCTCGTGTCCCTGCGCGGTGCGGGCGTGGGGGATGTTCATCACACCGGCGTTGTTGATCAGCACGTCGACCGGCGCACCCTCCGCCGCCGTGGCCGCCACGAACGCGTCGACGGAGTCCAGGTCCGCCATGTCGAGCAGGCGCACCTGCGCGCGCTCCCGGTCACCGGCGGGGAGCGTCGCGCGCGCCTCCTGCGCCTTCTCCTCGTTCCTGCAGGCCATGACGACCCGGGCGCCCCGGGCCGTGAGTGCGGCGGTGGTCGCCAGCCCGATCCCGCCGTTGGCGCCCGTGACCACGAAGGTCCGGCCCGTCTGGTCGGGGATGTCGGTGGCGGACCATCTGTGCGCGCGAGTCATGAACGTCAGTCAACCAGCCGTGCCTGCGCTGTGGTGGTCCGTCCGTGTGGTAACGCCGGGATATCCTTCGCGATGTCCTTGTGACACACTCGTCGGGTGTGCGGGTCCCACGTGTCACACGTGCCCCCGCGTGCCCCTTCCTCGAGATCCCGGAGTAGCCCCATGACGTTCGACCGCCGAACCTTCCTGCGCCGCGCCGGCATCGGCGCCGCCGGGGCGGGCGCCCTCGCCGCGGGCATCACCCCCGCGGTGGGTGCCCAGTCCTCGATCC
>NZ_JAALDT010000243.1:0-2196 GCF_014144995.1 Dietzia sp. DQ11-71
CTGGCCGGCGGGAACCGCTCCGAGACCGTCACCTCGGCCCCCGGCGTCGTCAGTGGCGAGGTGCACCCCGCGATCCGCCACTCCGACGCCCAGTTCGACGCCCGCATGGCGCTCGAGCTCGGCGTGATCGAGCTGACCATGGGACGCCTCGACGACGCCCGGCTCGCCGAGTTCCGGATGCTCGCCGAGTCGGCCAACCAGTACATCGAGGGCGATCGTTTCCTCGACCCCGAACGGTTCACCGCCGCGAACGCCCAGTTCCACGAATTCCTGTTCTGCTGCACCGGCAACGACTCGCTGCTGCAGGCCTACCGCATGCTGGAGGTGACCCAGGTGATGAACAGCGTCCTGCCCGACGCCCGCTGGGTGTCCGAGGACATCGTCCCCGAGCACCTGGAGATCGTCGCGGCCTTCGAGACGGGCGACCGCGACGCCGCCCGATACCTCATCCGTCGGCACAGCGAACACGCCAAGGCCACCATGCGCACCGCACTGGACCAGCAGGCCGTGGAGGCGGCGTCGTGAGCGCGCCCGTCGGCGAGTACGACCCCGTCCCGCCCGTCGTCTCCCCCGGTCGCTTCGCCGGCCGGTCGGTGCTCATCACCGGCGCTGTCCAGGGGATCGGCCGCACCGTCGCCGACCGGGTGGTCCGCGAGGGCGGGCTGGTCACCGTGGTGGACCGGGCCGACCTCATCACCACGGTCGCCGACGAGCTGACCGCGGTGTCCCCGGACGGTCACCGGGTCGTACCCGTCGAGGCCGACCTGGAGACGTTCGAGGGTGCCGAGGCCTCGGCCCGCGCAGCGTTGGACGCCCACGGCCGGATCGACGTGCTCATCAACAACGTCGGTGGCACCATCTGGGCCCGGCCCTACCACGAGTACTCGGCCGAGCAGATCGAGGCCGAGGTCCGACGGTCCCTGTTCCCCACGTTGTGGATGTGCCGGGCGGTCCTGCCGTCCATGGTCTCGGCGGGCGCGGGCACGATCGTCAACGTCTCCTCCGTCGCCACCCGCGGCGTCAACCGTGTCCCCTACGCCGCGTCCAAGGGCGGCGTCAACGGCCTCACCTCGGCGTTGGCGCTGGAAGCCGCGCCGCACGGGGTGCGGGTGGTGGCCACCGCCCCCGGCGGAACCCTCGCCCCCGAACGACGGATCTCCCGCGGCGGCGACGCCCGCACCGACCAGGAGAAGACCTGGTACTCGGAGATCGTCGAGCAGACCGTCGACTCCACCGTGATGGGCCGCTACGGCACCCTCCACGAGCAGGCCGCGCCGATCTGCTTCCTCGCCTCCGACGAGGCCTCCTACATCACCGGATCCGTCCTCCCCGTCGCCGGCGGCGACCAGGGCTGAACCGCCTGCCACCCCGCGCTGAACCGCCTGCCACCCCGGGCTGAACGCCCACACCTCTCCCCACCCCACCGAACGGAGCCCTTCCGTGTCCTCGAGCACCCCTGCGCCCTCCAGCCGCCCCGTCCCCTCCATCCCACCCGGGAGAACCATCCCCGCCCCCGAGGTGTGGGAGTCCCCCGCCCACCGCCGCACGGTGTACGGTGTCCTCGCCGTGGTGGCGCTCGCCATCCTCTTCGACGGATACGACCTCGTCATCTACGGCGCCGTCCTGCCCACCCTCATGGCCGACCCCACCCAGATCGGCGCCCTCGGCGCGGCCCAGGCCGGTGCGCTCGGCTCGTACGCCCTCGTCGGCGTGATGATCGGCGCCCTCACCGCCGGCGCCGTCGGTGACCGCATCGGCCGACGCCGGATCATGCTCGGCGCCATCGCCTGGTTCTCCGTCGGGATGGCCGCCACCGCGTTTGCCCGCGACATCACCACGTTCGGCGTCCTTCGCCTGCTCACCGGGCTGGGGATCGGCGCCATCGTCGCCACGGCCGGTGCGATCATCGCCGAGTTCGCTCCCGCCGGGCGTCGCAACCTTTTCAACGCGGTCGTCTACAGCGGGATCCCCGCCGGCGGTGTCCTGGCCTCCGCGCTGGCCATGGTGCTGCGGGACCACATCGGATGGCGCGGGCTGTTCCTCATCGGCGCCGTCCCACTGGTGCTGGTCCTCCCCTACGCCTGGTTCGCGCTCCCCGAGTCCCCGCGGTGGCTGGCCTCCCGCGGCCGCATCCGCCAGGCCGCCGAGGTGTGCGCCAGCAGGGGCCTGCCGCTCGAGATGGCCGCGGCGCCGGGC
>NZ_JAALDT010000244.1:0-1511 GCF_014144995.1 Dietzia sp. DQ11-71
CCACGCGGTGCGCCTTGTACGAGGGCAACAACTCCACCCGCCAGTCCGGACGCCACGCGCGGTCGAGGCCGGCCACCAGGCCGGTCGGGGAGTACTCGTCCACGAGCACGGCCACCATGTCGCAGAAGCCGCGCACGGCGTTGGCGGGGGAGCCGTCCGGGCCGGTGATCTTCTCGGGCACGGAGTGGAACGCGCGGAACCACAAGCCGGCGCTGTCGAGAACCATGAGCGGGCCCTGGGACACCGCGCCTCCTTGATGTCGTCGGGTCGGGAGCGAGTACCTGCCGTCAGGCTAGTCGGCTCCGGCCCACTGCGGCCCCGGCCTACTGTGGAGGACATGAACAGCCCCACTACGCAGATCCACTCGCACCGTCTGGCAGCCGTCCGCGATCGCGCGCGGGACCTCGGGATCGACCACGTGGTGGTGTATTCCGGCGAGGACATGTCCTACCTCACCGGTGAGCGAATGGACTCGCACGAGCGGCTCACCGCGCTGGTCGTGCCCGTGGACGGGGCAGAGCCACTGCTGGTGCTGCCGTCGCTCGAACTCACCGACGTCACCCGGCGAGCCGCCGACCACGTGGGCGCGAGGATCCACCCGTGGGCGGACGGGACCGACGCCATCGCGCTCGTCACCGGGTCGGTCGCCGGGCGGGTGGCGGTGTCCACCGCCCTGCCGGCGTTGCACCTGGTGCCGCTCCAGGACGGGGTCGACGGCGAGGTGGTCCTCGCCTCGGAGGTGATCGACCACGTGCGGGCCGTGAAGACCGCGCACGAGGTGGGCGAGCTCGCCGAGGCCGCCCGTCGCATCGATGCAGTGCATGCCCGGATGGGGGAGTTCCTGCAGGTGGGCCGGACCGAGGCGGAGGTGGGCGAGCTCATCACCGCCGCCATCGAGGCCGAGGGGCTCACGCGCGCCGAGTTCGTGATCGTCGGCTCGGGCCCGAACGGCGCCGACCCGCACCACGGGGTGTCCCACCGGGTGGTCGAGACCGGGGACATCGTGGTGGTGGACATCGGCGGGCCGCTGCCCAGCGGCTATCACTCCGACTGCACCCGGACCTACTCGATGGGCCAGCCCTCCGCCGAGGTCGCCAAGACGTACGCGGTGCTGGAGGAGGCGCAGCGCCTGGCACGCGAGTCCGTCCGACCGGGGATCGCGATCGGCGAGGTCGATGCCGCCGCACGCGAGCACCTCGCCGCGGCCGGGCTCGGGGAGTTGTTCATCCACCGCACCGGGCACGGGATCGGCCTGGGACTGCACGAGCCGCCGTTCGTCGCACCCGGAGCCGATACCGTGCTGGAGGAAGGGATGACCTTCTCGGTCGAGCCCGGCGTCTACACGACCGGGTCGTGGGGCGCGCGGCTCGAGGACATCGTGGCCGTCACCGCCGATGGCCGCCGCGACCTCAACGACGGCGAGCGCGGCCTGCGCGTCCTCTAGAGTCGGCGGACGCCAGCCTGCCCGCATCCGCTCCCGCCCCTGGCGCCTCGCCCCCCGCCCCTGCACG
>NZ_JAALDT010000245.1:0-6968 GCF_014144995.1 Dietzia sp. DQ11-71
CGCCCAGGTGGAGCGCGGTCACTGCCGGCGGTCGTGGTCGGGCCCGCGGTCGGCGAGGACCCGCTTGGCCCACCCGTAGTCCGTCTTGCTGCTGGGGTGCCGCTCCACCGTGTCGACGACCCAGAACGCGACCGGGATCTTGAACCCCGCCAGGGTCGCGCGCAGCGCCTCCTCCAGGGCCGCGAAGTCCCCGGTGTGGCCGTCATCCCACTGGAGCACCGCCCCGACCCGGTGGCCGAACCGCTCGTCCGGCACGCCCAGCGCCACGGCGTCCTGCACGCCCTCGGCGGCCTTGAGCGCCGACTCGACCTCCTCGGCGAAGATCTTCTCGCCACCCGAGTTGATCACCTGGCTGCCCCGGCCGAGCATGATGATCGTGTCCGGGCCGTCGTACCTGCCGCGGTCGCCGGTGAACACCCGCCGGGTCCCGGCGATCTCGCGGAACGTCTCCGCCGACTTGGCGGCGTCCTTGTAGTAGCCACTGGGCTGGTAGCCGGCCTTGACGATCCAGCCGATCTCGGTGGAGTCGTCGGGCAGCGGCTCGTCGAAGTCGTCCACCAGTTGCAGGCCGCTGCCCCGGGGGATGCGGGGGCCGTGGTCTGCGAACAGGGACCCGTCGTCGACGTTCGCCCTCGTCACGACTCCCAGCCCGCCGAAGCCGCTCTCGGAGGACCCGAACGCGTCCATGATCATGAGATCGGGGCGCAGCTCGAAGAGTTCGGCCTTGACCGACGGCGAGAACAGGGCGGCGCCGGAGCTGACCATGAACACACTCGAGGTGTCGGCACCGGTGCCGCGCATCCGTCCGAGCATCGGCCGCACCATGGCGTCGCCGGCGAGGACGACGATCTGGATCTTCTCGCTCTCGATCTCCTCGAGCACGTCGTCCGCCCGGAAGTGCGGCAGGTAGTGGCACGTGCCCCCGGAGAACAGGGCGGTGAACGAGGGCATGAGCCCGGAGGTGTGGATGAGCGGGAGCAGGACGAGGTAGCGCGCGGGGTCCCCGCCCAGGCCGGCACGGGACTGGTGGTACTCGTCGGGCACCGGCTCCCCGGTGTAGTAGTCGCTGCCCCCGCCGAGGCTGCGCCACAGGTCCTCCTGGCGCCACATCACGCCCTTCGGCTTGCCGGTGGTCCCGCCCGTGAAGACGAGGAAGAGGTCGTCCGCGCTGCGTTCCACCGGCGCCCGGTCCGGCGAGGCCGCAGCGAGGAGTTCCCGGGCGTCGAGCGTGCCGGACGGCAGCTCCCCCGCCCCGGATCCGTCCTCGACCACGATGAGGTGACGCAGCCGCTCCGCGTCCCCGACCGCACCCGCCACCGCCGGGGTGAACTCGCGATGGAAGACCAGGGCGCAGGAGTCGGAGTAGTCGTACAGGTACCCCAGCTCGGATCCCGCGTAGCGGTAGTTGATGCTGACGGGCACGGCACGGAGCTTGAGGACGCCGAGGAACAGCGCGATGCAGTCCACCCCGTTGCGCAGGTGGATCGCCACGTGATCGCCGGGCCCCACCCCCCGGGAGGCCAGCCCGTCCGCCCACCGATTGGCCTCGGCCTCCAGGTCCGCGTACGTGAGCCGGCGGTCGTCCTCCACCACCGCGAGCCGGTCGCGTCCGTACGCGTCGACCGCGTGCTCGAAGAGATCTGCCAGGGTGTGTGCCATTACGGGGTCCTCCGGGGCGGGCTACTCGGGTGGAGCGGACTCGTCGGGTGGGGTCGGCTCAGACGGGCGTGATGGGGAGCGGGGTGCGGGTGGGCCCGAAGGTGAACGCCGCGCCGGTGCTGATGCGGGTGACGGCGACCTCCTCGCCCTCCGTGGCCGGCTCGTCGCCCAACCGCAGGACCGCCTCCACGTGCGAGCCGTCTGTCGGGACTCGCTCCACGGTCCAGTGCGGGTCGACGGCCTGCGCGGCGGCGGCGAGGGGCCGAAGGCCGTCCCGGGCGAGCAGCGGAAGCCAGGTGTCGTCGGCGAACCCGTCGGCGGCGGTGTCCCAGCGGACCGTCAGCTCGGTACCGTCCGCGGACACCTCCGATGAGTAGCCGGTGTAAGCGGTGGGCCCGGCGAGAGGGTGCACGTCGAGTACCGCGGCGAGGCCGAGCGCGTCGGGGCCCACGCCCAGGACCTCGCGGATCCGTCCCGCCGCGACACCGGCGATGCCGGTGGCCTGGTAGGCGAGGAGCCGGTCCGCCGTCTCGGTGTCCGACCGACGCCGCACCGACTGGTGGAAACCGACGGCGAGCAGGTGCATCTGGAGATAGACCTCGCGGGTGATCCGGATGAGTGCGGCGGAGGTGAACTCGGTGAAGACCAGGTCGGTCAGCAGTGGTCCCGCGTAGTCGTCGCGCGGGCCCTCGCCGGTCGTGTCCCGGGGCGCCGGGGGGTCGAACCGGAAGTCGATGATCCGGCTGGACGCGGACTCGAGCGCGGGTCCGGGCACCGGGAACGGCTCGCCGTCCGGGTCGATCCGCACCCGCCAGTGGCAGTGCGGGGTGCGGCCCTCCGGGGCGCGGGGCGGGCGGTGGATGGGTTCGACGACCGCGAGCGGATTGGTGGCCAGCGCGGTGGCGGGAAAGGTGGGGTCCTCGATGTCGTGGCACATGGTGGTGACCAGCCGGTCCCCCATCGGCTCGACGTCCATGAGGGCTCCACAGTGGTCCAGCCAGAACTCACCGTTGTCGTGGTCGGTCACCGAGTACCGGAAGTCCATGAACTCCGGCGGGGCGCCCACGTCCAGTTGGAAGCCCTTGAAGATCTCGGCGACGCCGTCGCCGGTGATCGACAGCGCGTCCTTCATCCGGCGGGCGTAGTGGGGACTGGCGGCCTGCCATTCCTCGATCGCCACGTCCGTCGAGCACGGCCCGCGACTGGCCGGGGTACTCGTGGCCCCAGAACAGGGCGTTGGCCAGAAGCTTGGTCGTGGTCTCGTTGCCGGCCACCACCATGAGGAACAGGAAGGACAGGATCTCGTCGTCGTCCAGCTTCTCGCCGTCGATCTCGGCGTCGAGCAGTGCGGAGGTGAGGTCCCCGGTCCGGGCGGTACGACGCTCGGCGACCATCCCCTGGTAGTAGGTGATGAGGTCGAGCGCGGCCACCATGGAGTCCTCCGGCACGTCCTGCACGCCCTCCTCGCGGTGCATGACGAGGTCGGCCAGCCGACGCAGTTCGGCCCGGTCGACCTCCGGTACGCCCATGAGATCCGAGATGACGTCCATGGGCAGCTTGCCCGCGTAGTCGTCGACGAAGTCGATGGTCTCCCCGTCGCGGGACCGGGCCAGGCACTCGTCCCAGTACTGCCGCGAGATCCTCGAGATCCCCTCGGACAGGGCGTCCACGCGCCTGGAGGTGAACCCCTTGCTCACCAGTTTGCGCAGGCGGGCGTGGCGGGGATCGTCCATCGCGAGGAAGGACATCGTCTTGTAGGCGTGCGGCCCGTACGCGGCGGGGTCCAGCGAGACCCCCATGGCGTTGGAGAACACGTCCGGCGCGCGGAACGCCTCGCGGACGTCCGCGTGCCTGCTCAGCGCCCAGAAGTCGAGGTCCGGGTTGTTGTAGACGGGCGCCTCGGCGCGGAGACGGGCGTAGAACGGGTAGGGATCCTCGTGCACCGCGTAGTCGTACGGGCTGAACACGAGCGGAGCGGGCGTCGCGGTGGTCATCTCGGGCGTCACCTCAGGATCAGTCGTGCTGCGGATTCGATCGCGTCTGCCATGTCCGAGTAGGAGCCGTAGCCCATGCCCGCCCGGACGAGTGCCCCGGCGTAGACCATCTCCAGCGCCTGGACCACCTCGTCGTCGTTCCGCTCCCCCAACGCCGCCACGAGGCGACGTCGGATATCGGCGCCGATCCGTACCCGCAGGTGGGAGACCTCGGGGTCGTCGCCCAACAGGGCGGCGGTGACGGCCGACGACAGTTCCGGCTCGTCGGCGAGGAGGAGCGCGACGTCGCGCAACACGGCGACCACCCGGTCGGCGGCGGAGCCACCGTCGGCGGCCTCGGTCACGTGGTCGTCCAGACGGCGCCAGAACACCTCCGCGATGAGGTGGCCCTTGGAGGAGAAGTACGTGTAGGCGGTCGCCGGTGCGACGCCGGCCCTGGCGGCCACGGCACGGACGGCCAGGCCTCCCGGACCCTTCTCCCGCAGCACCTCGACCGCCGCGCTGGTCAGGCGGTCGACGGTCTCGGCCTGCTGGGCGTTGAGCCTGCGCCGCGTCGATTCGAACCGAAGATCACTGGACATGTGTCTGGACAGTACACCACCGTCCGGACTATCGTCTAGACAGCTGTCCAGCCACTCTGGATCGATCCACCGCTGAATCGACCCACCGCTGAATCGACCCACCACGACGGAAGGCTCCGAAGTGACGACGAGCATCGCCGACACCGCCCCCCCTGCTGATCGGCGGTGAGCTGCGACCCGCGACCGGGGGCGCCACGTTCGACGTCCTCAACCCGGCCACCGAGGAGGTCATCGGCCGGGCCGCCGACGCCGGGCGCGAGGACATGGACGCGGCCATCGCCGCCGCGCGCACCGCGTTCGACACCACCGACTGGTCCTGGGACCACGCGTTCCGTGCGCGGTGCCTGCGCCAGCTCCGCGACGCACTTCAGGGACACATCGAGGAGCTGCGGGCACTGACCATCGCCGAGGTCGGCGCGCCCCACATGTTCACGACCGGCCCCCAGCTGGAGGGGCCCGTCGCGGACCTGGGCTGGCTCGCCGACCTGGTGGAGGCCTACGAGTGGGTCACCGAGCTAGGGGAGTCCGAGATCATGGGCGTGCGCTCCAACCGCTCGACCCGGCCCGAGGCGATCGGCGTCGTCGGGGCCATCACCCCGTGGAACTTCCCCAACCAGATCAACTTCGCCAAGATCGGCCCCGCGCTGGCCGCCGGCTGCACCGTGGTGCTCAAGCCCGCCCCCGACACCCCGCTCATCGCCGCGGCCGTGGCCCGGATCGCCGCCGAGGAGACGGACATCCCCGCCGGCGTACTCAACGTGGTGTCGTCGTCCGACCACGGCCTCGGCGAACAGCTGACCACCGATCCTCGCGTCGACCTGGTCTCCTTCACCGGATCCACCGCGACCGGCAAGAAGATCATGGCCGCCGCCGCCGAGACGCTGAAGAAGGTCTTCCTCGAACTCGGCGGCAAGTCCGCCGCGGTCGTGCTGGACGACGCCGACCTGAACTCGGCGTGCTTCATGACCGCCCTCAACGCGTGTACGCACGCCGGCCAGGGTTGTGCGCTGACCACCCGCCTCGTCGTGCCCCGCGAGAGGTACGACGAGGCGGTCGAGGCGGCCAAGGGCGCCATGGCGGCATTCGCCCCGAAGGACCCCAACGACCCGGGTGCCTTCTGCGGCCCGGTCATCTCCGCGGTCCAGCGCGAGCGCATCGAGGGCTACATCGCCCTGGCGCGCCAGGAGGGCGGGACCATCGAGATCGGCGGCGGTCGCCCCACCGGCGAGGGCATGGAGCGCGGGTTCTGGGTGGAGCCGACCCTCACTCCGGTCTCGACAACTCGGCACGCGTGGCGCAGGAGGAGATCTTCGGCCCCGTCCTGGTGGTCATCCCCCACGATGGCGACTCCGATGCGATCCGGATCGCCAACGACTCCCCGTACGGCCTGTCCGGAGCCGTGTGGGGCACCGACCCCGAGCGGATCGAGAAGGTCGTGGCCGGCATTCGCACCGGCACCCTCGGCGTCAACGGCGGCCAGTGGTACGGCGCCGACGTGCCCTTCGGCGGGTACAAGCAGTCCGGCATCGGCCGCGAGAGGGGCCGCGAGGGCTTCGAGGAGTACCTCGAGATCAAGTCCGTGGCCACCCCGGCCTGAGGCCCCGGACAGCCCCGGACAGCCCCGGACAGCACCGGAGAGCACCGGAGAGCCCGGGCACCCGGCACCACTGGCCCGGCACCTGGCCCCACACCACTCACCAGCACCACTCACCAGCACCACCCCATCCAGCATCACCACGCCGACAGGAAGAGACACACACGACATGGGACGTTTCGACGGTAGGACCGCCATCGTGACCGGAGCCGCCGGCGGCAACGGCGAGGAGTACGCCAAGGCCCTCGCGGCCGAGGGCGCGAACGTGGTGGTCGCCGACGTGTCGACCGAGAACGGGGAGCGCGTCGCCGCGGACATCGTCGCCGCGGGCGGCCGGGCGGTCTTCCAGCACACGGACGTCTCGGACCCCGACTCGGCCAACGCCTGTGCCGAGGCCGCGGTCGAGGAGTTCGGCCGCCTGGACATCCTGGTCAACAACGCCGCGATCTTCGGCGGCATGAAGCTCGACTTCCTCATCACCGTGCCGTGGGACTACTACGAGAAGTTCATGTCGGTGAACCTCAACGGTCAGCTGCTCATGGTCCGCGCCTGCTGGGAGAAGATGGCCGCCGCCGGCGGTGGCGCCATCGTCAACCAGTCCTCCACCGCGGCGTGGCTGTACTCGGGCTTCTACGGGCTGGCCAAGGTGGGCGTCAACGGCCTCACCCAGCAGCTCGCCACCGAGCTGGGCGGCTCGAACATCCGCATCAACGCCATCGCTCCCGGGCCGATCGACACCGAGGCCAACCGCTCCTCGACCCCGCAGTCGATCGTCAAGGAGATGGTCGACAAGCTGCCCATCAAGCGCATGGGTCAGCCGGAGGACCTGGTGGGGATGCTGCTGTTCCTGCTGTCGGACGAGGCGTCGTGGATCACCGGACAGATCTTCAACGTCGACGGCGGACAGATCATCCGGTCATGAGCGGGCATCCGATCACGAGCGACCCGGCCCCGACCCCCGAACAGGACCCCGCACCCGCGATCGGCCCCGGCGGTCCCGGCGACTCCCCCGCGCCGGTCGGGTTCATCGGCCTGGGCAACATGGGTGCGCCGATCGCGAATCGCCTCCTGGCCTGGCCGGGCGGGCTCGTGGTGTGCGACGTGCGCCCGGAGGCGGCCGAGCCGTTCGTCGCCGAGGGC
>NZ_JAALDT010000246.1:0-1643 GCF_014144995.1 Dietzia sp. DQ11-71
CGGTCGACCGCCTGCGCGACCTGGTCCGCCAACCGGGCGCGCACACTCTCGGCGTCCGCGAGCTCGCGTCGACGGGTGACGAGGTCGTCGGCGGCGAGGCGGAACGTGGCGTCGCGCAGGTCCGCCTGGATGGTCTGCGCCCGACGCGCGACCTCGGCCTGCCGCCCCAGCGGCTTGAGCTGGCGCCGCAGTTCGGTGGTGAGGTCGTTCAGCCGGTCCAGGTTGCCCTGCATCCCGGCGAGCTTGCGCTGGGCCTTCTCCTTGCGGCGCCGGTGTTTGAGGATCCCGGCGGCCTCCTCGATGAACGCCCGGCGTTCCTCCGGCTTGGACTCGAGGATCTCGGCGAGCTTGCCCTGGCCGACGATCACGTGCATCTCGCGGCCTATCCCTGAGTCCGACAACAGTTCCTGCACGTCCATGAGTCGGGCGCGGTCGCCGTTGATCTCGTACTCCGCGGCGCCGTCGCGGAACATCCGGCGGGTGATCGACACCTCGGCGTAGTCGATCGGCAGCACGCCGTCGGAGTTGTCCAGGGTGAGGGTGACCTCGGCGCGGCCGAGCGGCTGCTTTCCCGTGGTCCCCGCGAAGATGACGTCCTGCATCTTGCCGCCGCGCAGCGATTTGGCACTGTGCTCGCCCATGACCCAGGTCAGGGCGTCGACGACGTTGGACTTGCCCGACCCGTTGGGCCCCACCACGCAGCAGATTCCGGGCTCGAATCTCAGGGTCGTCGGCGCCGCGAAGGACTTGAAGCCCTTGAGCGTCAGCGACTTGAGATACACGGTTGTCGATCCTAGGTCAGCGTTCGACGAATCCCGGGAGTCCGCCCCGCGCCGGCTCCCAGGTGTCGACGACGAGGTCGACATGGCCGGGGGTCCCGCCGCCGCGGAGGAGTTCCAGCAGGGCACGGCACGCGGGCTCCGGTCCCTCCGCCACCACGTGGACGCGTCCGTCCGGCTTGTTGGCCGCGTACCCGCTCAGGCCGAGTTCGAGTGCGCGGCTGCGGGTCCACCAGCGGAAGCCCACGCCCTGGACGCGGCCGTGGACCCAGGCGACCAGCCGGACCCGCTCGGGTCCCGGGGCGCTCATGCCTCGCCGCCCCCGGTCTCGAAGCCCAGCTCGATCTCGGTACCCGCGGTGAGCGTCCGGCCGACCGTGCACGCGGAGTCCACCGAGCGCCGGATCATCGCCACCAGTCGCTCGGCCATCGCCGGGTCTAGCCCGGACAGGTCGAGCTCGTAGCTCTCCTCCAGGTGCGGGTATCGCTCGTTCTCGCGGTCGGCGTCTCCGGAGACGCGAACGGTCGCGGCGTAGTCGTCACCCAACCGGCGGGAGATCGTGAAGTCGGAGGCCATGGCCGTGCAGGCCCCGAGCGCGATCTTGAGCAACTCCCCCGGGGTGAACACCCCCTCGACGTCGGCCGAGCCGATCTCGACCCGGGCTCCCCGGGGAGATGTCCCCACGTAGCGTCGGGTCCCGGTGCGTTCGACACGGAGATCGGGAGCGGGGTGCGCCGCCTGCGGGGCGGCCGGCGCGGGCGTCTGCGTGGGGGTGGGGGGCGTCGACTCAGTCATGCGGTCATCGTACGACCGGTCCGCGGGCCACCTCAGCCCCGCCGCGGCGCGCGGGACCGACGTGGCGGG
>NZ_JAALDT010000247.1:0-4163 GCF_014144995.1 Dietzia sp. DQ11-71
GCAACGCGCGGCGTGGATAGCCGAGTTTGCCCCACATGCGGATCACGTCGGCCGGGGCGGCGGCGGCGAGTTCGGCGGGGCCGGGCCAGCGGTCGAGCCAGGCCCGCCAGACGGGCTCGACCCGGGCAACGGGGGTCTGCTGGCTCATGACCTCGCAGAGCAGGATCTCCCATGCGCCGACCCCGTCACCGCGCCACGGCAGCGGGCGGCCGACGCGGTCGAACCAGGAGAGGAGCGCGGGTGTGTCGAGGGAGGTCAACGTCCGTCTTTCGGGGTCGGCGGTGCACAATATGAGCCATGCCTCATACCAACCCGATCAGCGCATGGGCCTCGCTCCGCGACGGCAACCACCGCTTCGTCGATTGCGAGATGCGTCATCCCAGCCAGAATACCCAGCGACGTGAGCAGCTCGTCGCCGCGCAGCACCCCAAGGCGGTCCTGTTCGGGTGCTCGGACTCCCGGGTGGCGGCCGAGATCATCTTCGATCAGGGGCTCGGTGACCTGTTCGTCATCCGCACGGCCGGTCACATCATCGACACCGCCGTGCTGGGGTCGATCGAGTACGCCGTCCACGTGCTGGACACGCCGCTGATCGTGGTCCTCGGGCACGACAGCTGCGGCGCGGTCAAGGCGACCGTGGACGCGCTCGCGACCGGTGAGATCCCGCCGGGCTTCCTGCGCGACGTGGTGGAGAAGGTGTCGCCGTCGATCCTCAACGGGCGTCGCGAGGGGCTCAGCAGTATCGACGACTTCGAGGCGCGCCACGTGCTCGAGACGGGTGAGCTGCTCGAGCAGCGTTCCAAGATCATCAGCGAGCGGATCGACAACGGCGAACTCGCGATCGTCGGCGTGACCTACAAGCTCTCCGACGGCCGCGCCTACCTGCGCAGCGTCCTGGGCGAGGTCGAGGACGTCCCCCACGGCCCCGGTGAGGAGATGGTCGCCATCTGACGCCCTCCGGCGGCCCGGCGGCCCGGCGGCCACCCGGTCTGAGGGACACGCCGCGCCGACGGGCAGGTGGGGCACCCGCGCGGCTCTAGAGTTGGACCCGTGCAGGAACCCCAGGGCCCCCTACCGCGCGAAGTCTATGTGCGTCGCCGCGTCGCCGCGGTCGTCGTCGCCGTCATCGCCGTGGTCGTGGTGGTGCTCGCGCTGTTCCTCGCCTCCCGCGACAGCGGGACCGACACCCAGGAGACCGCCGCGGGCGGGGAGAACGGCACGACCGGGGCCGTCGAGACCTCGGAGACGTCCACCTCCGCGACCACCGAGCGGGACGACGACGGAGGCGCCTCGCGGGGCCGGTGCGCGGACGAGGATCTCCGTCTGGACGTGTGGCCGGCCGAGCCCAACGTGCCCGTGGGCTCCGACGTGCGCTTCTTCGTCAACATCGTCAACGTCTCGGACACCACGTGCGACCGGGACCTGTCGGAGGCGCCGCTGTCGTTCGAGGTCTACCGGCTCGACGACAACTCCAAGGTGTGGTCGAGCATCGACTGCACCACGCCGCGCGAGGAGGACCAGGTCGAGCTGCGCCCCGATGAGCCGGAGCCGCGTCAGATCGACTGGACCGGCCGACGGTCCGCCGAGGGCGCGTGTTCCGAGTCGGACCGGACGCCAGTCGAGGTCGGCGCCTACCAGGTGTACGCACTGGTCGGGAACGTCTTCAGCCCGGCCTCCACCTTCAACGTGGTCGAGGCCCCCGAGTCGTGACCGGGTCCTGACCGGGCCCGCGCCGAGCGATGGGGCGCCGCGGTGGTCGTCAGCCGGTGCCCAGGCCGGTGAGGCGCTGCCGGACGTGGCGGGCCCACAGCGCGCCGACGCCCTCGACGTCGGCGAAGTCCGACTGCTCGGCCGCCAGCAGTGCGGGCACCGATCCGAAACGTTCGACCAGCGCCGTGATCTGCACCGGCCGCAGGCGAGGGATGTGCGCGAGCATGCGGTGTCCGCGGGCGGTGACGTGCTCGTCCAGGTCCTCGGGCTCGGCCGGTAGCCCCAGGCAGCGCGCGACGGGCGCGGGCAGGAGCAGGTCGGCGTCGGTCAACGCGGCCAGTCGCTCGAGCCCGGCGGTGACCTGCTCGGGTGTCGGTATCGGGCGTGCATCGCCGTCGACGGCCTCCACGCGGAGGTGGTCCGCGACCAGGCCCCACAGTTCATCGGGGGTGTCGGAGAGCAGTTCCTCGAGCTGCAGGGTTGTCTGGCGCCCGTATTCGCCCATCTCCACCGTGAGCTCGGCGAGTTCGGCGCCCAGGCGTTCGAGCCTGAGCAGGCGCTGGGCCATGGTCACGACGTCGCGCACCGAGGCGTAGTCACCCATCTCCGCCCGGTCGAGCCGGGCGCGGGCACGGGCGGTGCGGGCGCCGTGCCGCTCCATCGTGGCGACCGTCTGGTCGGCCCGGGCCAGCAGGACCACCGGGTCGGCCAGCACCCGGGCCAGTCCGCCGGCGTAGACGGTCACCGTGGTCATCGACGCCGACACGGCCACCGTGGGGACGCCGGTGTGCAGCGCCGTGCGCTCGGCGGCGCGATGACGGGTGCCCGTCTCGACGGCCGGCAGTGACGGGTCGGGGACCAGGTGGACGTTGGCGCGGGTGATCCGGGAGCCATCGGTGGACAGCACCACGGCGCCGTCCATCTTGCTCAGTTCCCGCAGTCGGGCGGGCGCGAACTCGACGTCGAGGTCGACACCGCCGTCGCAGATGGCCCGGACGGCGGGATCGTCACCGAGCACCACGAGCCCCCCGGTGCCGCTACGGCGGATCCGGTCGAGTGCGTCACGCAGCGGGGTGCCCGGGGCGAGTCGCCGCAGGACGGCCCGCATGTCGGGGTCGACCGGTGAACCGTCGGCCGAGCGGGCGGAGAGGGCGGACGTGTCAGTGCTCCTCGGACTCGCCGGCGTACTCCGTCGGACGGGTGTACTCGCCGGCCTCGACGAGCTCGCCCACGACGGCGGCCTCGGTCTCGATCCGGTCGCCGTTGGAGAAGCTCACGGTGGCGGGCACGGAGACCCCGACGTCGAGGTCGTCGGCCGAGGGGAGGGTCGCGGTGGTCTGCTCGACGCAGACGCCCTCCGGTGCGGGGGCGGGCTCTGCGCCTTCGGTCGCGTCGACGACGATCGTGCAGCCACGCTGCAGCGGCCGGGTCTCGCCGAGCTGGACCGGGGTGCCGTCGATCTCGACCTGATCGAGGGAGACGGCCTCGCCGAGGCCGTAGCCGGTGAACGAGGCGACGAATCCGACGCGGGCCTCGCCACCGTTCTCGGGGACGACCACCTGCAGGTCGTTGACGTGCAGGTCGCCCGCGGAACCCCGTCCACCGTCGACCGCGGCGACCTGGTTGGCGGTCTGGGAGACCTGGCCGGCGCTGCAGGCCGACGCCCCGAGGGCGGCGCCCACGGCCAGGACTACGAGCGCGGTGCGGCGCAGGCCGGTGTTCGGTGAAGTCACGTCAGGCTCCTCGGGGATGGTCGTCTCTCAGGCCGGTCTCATCGTAGTCCACGGCCCGTCCAGACCGGCGTCAGAGTGGCCCCCTCACACCCGTGGGATTCCCTCGTCAGCCTGTACACGTTGCTGACCTGCGCAAACGGAAAACGCCTGCACTGAGGGCGTGCTAAGATAGGGCGGTCGAAAGGGGAAAGCCACTCATGGAGTTCAAGGTCGGCGACACCGTCGTCTACCCGCATCACGGCGCCGCCACCATCCAGGCGATCGAGATGCGGACGGTCAAGGGCACCGAGAAGGAATACCTCGTCCTCAAGGTTTCACAGGGCGACCTCACGGTGAAGGTACCGGCCGAGAACGCCGAGTACGTGGGCGTGCGCGACGTGGTGGACCAGGCGGGCCTGGACAAGGTCTTCGAGGTCCTGCGCACCGAGCACGCGGAGGAGCCCACCAACTGGTCGCGTCGTTACAAGGCCAACGGCGAGAAACTCGCCTCCGGTGACGTCAACAAGGTCGCCGAGGTCGTGCGCGACCTCTGGCGCCGCGATCTCGATCGTGGCCTGTCCGCGGGCGAGAAGCGCATGCTCGCCAAGGCGCGCCAGGTGCTCGTCGGCGAGCTCGCGCTCGCCGAGCGCTCGGACGAGGAACGCGCTGACGCCCTCCTCGGTGAGGTCCTCGGCTCCGCCGCACCGGCGTGACGCGACCGTCGGAGTGATCGGACACGGT
>NZ_JAALDT010000248.1:0-17380 GCF_014144995.1 Dietzia sp. DQ11-71
GCGGCGGCGTTGTCCACCAGGCCTTCGCGCTCGACCACGCCGAGGGTGGCGACCCCGGCCGCCGCGGCGACCGCGTTGCCGCCGTAGGTGCCGCCCTGCGACCCCGGCCAGGCCTTGGCCATGAGGGCGGAGGGTGCGGCGATCGCGGAGATGGGGAAGCCCGAGGCGATGCCCTTGGCGGTGATGATGATGTCCGGCACGAGCCCGTCGGTGTGCTGGTGACCCCAGAACCGGCCGGTGCGCCCGATGCCGGCCTGGACCTCGTCGAGGATCAGCAGCGCGCCGGTCCGGTCGGCGCGCTCGCGCAGTCCCTCCAGGTAGCGCGGGGGAGTGGCCATGTACCCGCCGTCGCCCAGCACGGGTTCGATCAGGAAGGCCGCGATCTCGCGGGCGTCGACCCGGGTGGCCATGAGGTAGTCGAGCTCGGCCAGCGCGAAGTCGATCGCGTCGTCCTCCGTCCACCCGTGGCGCAGGGCGTGCGGGAACGGGGTCATCACGACTCCACCCATGAGCGGGGAGAACCCGGCGGAGAAGCGGGTGCCCGCGGTGGTGAGGCTGGCGGCGGCGACGGTGCGGCCGTGGAAGCCGCCCTGGACGGTGACGATGTTGGGCCGGCCGGTGGCCATGCGGGCCAGCCGGACCGCGGCCTCGACTGCCTCGGATCCGGAGTTGGCGTAGAAGACCGAGTCGATCCCCTCGGGCAGGTGCTCGCCCAGCTTCTCGGTGAGCTCCAACAGCGGCTGGTGCATGACGGTCGTGTACTGCGCGTGGATGATCTTCCCGCACTGCTCGCGTGCCGCGGCGACCACGGCGGGGTGGCAGTGGCCGGTGCTGGTCACGCCGATGCCGGTCGTGAAGTCCAGGTAGTCGCGGCCGTCGGTGCCGTGGATCCACGAGCCGAGGGCGTGGTCCACCACGACGGGCGTGGCCTGCTTGAGATGGGGCGACAGGTGCGCGGTCATGGGTGCCAGTGTGTGGCGCGCCACGGTCGATTGTCAACAATCCGACGATCCTGGTTCGCGTGAGGGCCGGCGCGTTACGGTGGGGCCATGACGCAGCCGCACCGCGACCCGGGCAACCACGACCCGGGCACCCGGCCGACCGTCGTCGTCCTCACCGCGGACGGCGTCGAGCCCCCCACCACCCTCGCGCTGATCCGCGAGCTCGCCGACGTGCGCGAGTGCACGGCCGACACCCTCGCGCAGGCTCTGCCCGGGGCCGAGATCCTGCTGGTGTGGGACATCTTCTCCGACGCCCTGGCCTCCGCCTGGCACGCCGCCGACGCGCTGCGGTGGGTCCACGTGGCCGCCGCCGGGGTGGACAAGCTCCTCTTCGACGAGCTGCGCGACTCCGACGTGCTGGTCACCAACGCCCGCGGGGTCTTCGACGGGCCGATCGCCGAGTACGTCCTGGCCTGCGTCCTGGCCCACGACAAACGGCTCCACGAGACCGAGGCGCTGCAGCGCGCGGGTCGGTGGCGCCACCGCGAGACCACCCGGGTGGCCGGCCGGCGCGCCCTGGTGGTGGGCACCGGCGGCATCGGACGGGCCACCGCGCGGCTACTGCGGGCGGTCGGGCTCGACGTCAGCGGGGCCGGACGTCGACCGCGTGACGACGACGAGGACTTCGGCCGCGTCCTGGATTCCGCGCACCTGTCCGAGCATCTCGGCGACGTGGACCATCTCGTCATGGTGGCGCCGCTGACCGACGCGACCCGGGGGCTGCTCGGCCCCGCGGAACTGGCCGCCCTGCCCGACGGCGCCCACGTGGTGAACGTCGGTCGCGGAGAGCTGGTCGATCAGGAGGCCCTCACGCGCGAGATCGGGACGGGCAGGCTCTCGGCGCACCTGGACGTCCTCGTCGTCGAACCCCTCCCCGACGGTGACGTGCTCTGGACCCTCGACGGCGCGCACATCAGTCCCCACATGTCCGGCGACGTCGTGGGGTGGCGGGACACACTGTCCGGGCAGTTCCTCGACCACCTGCGCACGTGGGTCGGCGGCGGGACCCCCGGCCCGATTGTGGATAAAGGTCGAGGATACGTCAGCGGCTGAGCGGTTGTCCGTGGTCATCTCGACGGATACGGTCGGCTCCGCGAGGGGTGGCACCCCTCGCTTTTCCCGAGTCAGCCGGGGTTTTCAGGCTGAGGAGAGAAAGGAGTCGTAATGACCATTGCCGTAGATGACTACCAGTCCCGCGTGAGCGGGCGACCGGAGATCGTCGAGCGCCGTGACCCCGTCCTGTGGGGACGCAGCGAGGATCCCGAGGTCCTCCAGTTCGGCGAGCGCGGCTACATCCAGCGTGAGGGCGCACTCGACCGGCAGCGGATCGACGCCTGCCTGGCCGAGATCGACCGCATCGGATCCGATCCACAGATGGCCGGCGACCCCCGGATCATCCGCGAGGCCGGCAGCGAGGCCGTCCGTTCGATCTTCGACGTCCACGACCTGAGTGAGGTCGTGTGGGAGGCGGTCGAGCGATCCGGCGCGATCGACCTGGCCCGGCAGATCCTCGGCTCGGACGTCTACGTCCACCAGAGCCGGCTCAACTACAAGCCCGGATTCGCCGGCGGCGCCTTCTACTGGCACTCGGACTTCGAGACCTGGCACGCCGAGGACGGTATGCCCCGGCCGCGTGCGTGCAGCGCCTCCCTGGCGCTCACACCCAACGAGACCTACAACGGGCCCCTGATGATCATGCCGGGCACGCACAAGTACTACGTGCAGTGCGCGGGGGAGACACCGGAGGACTACTACAAGGAATCGCTCGTCTCGACGTCGCCGAAGATCGGCGTCCCGTCCGAGGAGCACATCTCCGAGATGTACGAGCGCCACGGTCTCGACGTGCTCACGGGCGGGGCGGGATCGATGACGATGTTCGACTGCAACGCCCTGCACGCCTCGGGCGGCAACATCACGCCGCTGCCCCGGGCGAACGTGTTCATCGTGTTCAACAGTGTGGAGAACGAGTTGACCGAGCCGTTCGCGGGCACCCCGCCGCGGCCGGACTTCCTCGCGCGCCGGCCCTGAGCCGGACACCGGTGCCGGGCCCCGCGGGTGCGGGACCCGGCATCGGTGCGCCGGAGTCAGGCGGGGTCCAGGCCGACCTCGCGCGCGCCGTCGGTGAACGCCTCGACGAACGCCTGCAGTGGTCGCCGCCGGGCGTCCCGACGGCGATAGGTGATCGACACCGTCCTGGTGAGCTCGTCGGTCAGGGGAATCACCTCCACGTCCGCGCCGAAGGTGCTCAGCCCGAGGTCGGAGGCCAGGGTGACCCCGAGGCCCGCGGCGACCAGGGACAGCGCCGTGGACTGCTCGCCCGCCTCGTGCCGCACGTCGGGTTCGAACCCCGCCTCGCGACAGGCGATCCGCACCGCGCGACCGAAGTGCGACCGCGGGTGCGCGACGACCCACGGCGCCCCGGAGAGGTCGGCCAGCGACAGTCGGGTCGAGTCCACGAAGCCGCGGGGGACGACCGCGTGCAGAGACTCCCTCGCGATGGGCACCCGCACCAGGTCGGTCACGTCCGCCATCACGTAGCTGGAGTAGTCCAGCACGAACGACAGATCGAGCGAGCCGTCCCGGACCGCGCCGGTGGTGTCCTCCGGGGCGAGCTCCCGGGTCCGCACCACGATGCCCGGGTGGTCGCGCGCCAGGATCCGCATCCCGGCGGGCAGCAGCGTGACGGCCACCGACGCCCACACCCCGGCGGTGAGGTTCGTGCCGACGCCCGCACGGGCCGATTCCATGGCGTGACCGGCGTCCTCCACGGCGGACAGGATCGTCCGCGCGTGCCCGGCCAGTATGAGCCCCGCCTCGGTCAGCGCGAGCCCGCGACCCCGCTTCTCGAACAGCGGGGTCCCCGCCTCCCGCTCGAGCAACGAGAGTTGCTGCGACACGGCCGAGACGGTGTACCCCAGCGCGGCCGCGACCGCGGTGACGGTGCTGCGGCGCTCCAACTCGGCGAGCAGCCGTAGCCGGTGCAGTGACGGCTCCATTCCCCGAGCGTAGGAGCGCGCGGCCGCATCGTGCAGGAAAAGTGAACGGTCAGGTCCACGAAGTCTCGCTGGACCCCCGGGACGCATGCTCGCATGCTGGGGACATCCCCGCCGGACCCGCCGGCGGACGAGGTCGCCGAGGAGGCGAGCACCATGACGTCCATCGAGATCCCGGGCACCACCGGTCATACCGGGTCAGCCCCCCAGACCGTGCCCGCCGCTCCGGAGAGCGCGAGCCGATCGAGCCGTGAGCCCTACCTGCGACTGCACTGGGAGGACGACGAGACCGGGGCGCGGGGTTACCTCGTGGTCGACACCCTCGTCGGCGGTCTGGCCACCGGCGGGACCCGTATGCGCGCCGGGTGCACTCTCCGCGAGGTCGAGGACCTGGCCCGCGGAATGACCCGCAAGACGGCGGCGTTCGACCTGCCCATCGGCGGGGCCAAGGGCGGCATCGACTTCGACCCCAAGGACCCCCGCGCCATCGACGTGCTCGGCCGGTTCTGCGAGGCCATGCGGCCGTTCCTCGACCGACACTGGGTCACCGCCGAGGATCTGGGCGTCCCGCAGCACCTGATCGACGAGGTGTTCGCCCGACTGGGGATGCGGCAGTCCTATCACGCGGCGATCGAGCGGTCGGCCGATCCCGCCGCCACCGCCGACCGGATCTTCCGCGGGCTGAACGCCGGGGTTCCGGGCGGGCTGCTCGGCGATGTGATCGGTGGCTACGGGGTCGCGCAGGCGTGCCTCGCGGCGGCGTACGTCCGGGGCTGGGACATCGAGCGCACCTCGGTGGCCGTCCAGGGCGTGGGCACGATGGGGGGCGGCGCCGCGTGGTACCTCCACGAGGCCGGCATGCGCGTCGTCGCACTGGCAGACGCCGCCGGCACCCTCTACGACCCGGCGGGACTCGACGTCCCGGCGCTGCTGGCGACCCGCGACCGCTTCGGGGAGATCGACCGCTCGGCCGTCCCCGCCCGGGTGCAGCGGCTGGACCGCGACCGGATCCTCGGCATGGACGTGGACGTGCTCGTGCCCGCCGCCGTCTCGTACGCCATCACCGCGGACAACTGCACCGAGGTCACCGCACCGATCGTGGTCGAGGCGGCCAACGCCGCCACCACGGCCGACGCGGAACTCGACCTCACGGCCCGCGGGATCGCGGTGCTGCCGGACTTCGTCGCCAACGCCGGGGCCGTCGCCTGGGCGTGGTGGTTGATCCTCGGGGAGGTCGACGACCAGCCGGAGAGTTCGTTCCTCCGCCTGGGCCGCGAGATGACCGCCAAGGTCGCCGACCTGCTCACCGGCTGGGATCCGAGCCGGGGCCCGCTGCGGTGGATCGCCGACGTCTCCGGGCCGGTCCGGACGGTGCCGCCGGTCGTCGTGCCCTGACCGCCCCCTACGCAACCGCCCGGGCCCGTCGCCCCTCGACATGGCGTCTCGCGTGCCCCGATGGGCAGGCGAGACGCCATCTTCGGGAGCGGCGGCCGTCTTGGCGGTCAGGCGCGGGAGCGGGACGCCAGCCGCGGGAGCGGTTGCGGTGCCGCTCTGGGCGGGTTGTCAGACGGCTGAGTCTCTGCCCTCTCCGATCTCGCCGGGGTCGGAGTCCGAGTCTGTGTCGTGGCCGTTGCCGATCGCGGTGTGCATCCGGGCCCGGCGGGGAGAGTCGTCGCTGCCCAGCAGCAGATCGATGGTGAGACCGAGCCTGGTGGCGACCTCGGCGGCCGACGACCTGCGGGTCAGCCACGACACGAGGTTGGACATCCACACGTCGGAGACGACCCGGGCGATCGAGAGCTGCACCTCGTCCGGGGTGCCCTGGGCCATCGCGCGGCCGAGGATCCGGTCCATGTAGAAGCCGACCTCCTCGACCTCGTTGGCCACGGAGGCGTCGGCGAACATGAAGGCGCGCGTCATCGCCTCGGTGAGGTTCGGGTCGCGCTGCATGGACTTGGTGATCATCTCCACCACGACCTTCATCCGCTCCTGCGCGGTGTCGCCGGGCGGGGCTGACCGCTCGGTGCGCTGGTCGAGCCGACGGAACTCACGGGCGAGCGCCGAGACCAGCAGGTGCACCTTGGACGGGAAGTACCGGTAGAGGGTGCCCACCGCGACCTCGGCCTTCTCGGCGACGGCACGCATCTGCACGGCCTCGTAGCCGCCCTTGGCGGCCAGGGCGAGGGTCGCGTCCAGGATCCGCCGACGGCGCTCGCGTTGCGACGACGTGGTGGGCTCGTCGCTCCGGGCGGCGGGGTCCGGCGCGGCGGCGGTACGGGTCCCGGCTGAGCTCTTGGTCATGGAGGCGAAACCTTCTGCGCTGGTCGGATCGGGTCGGCGGGGCATCCCGGCGGGCTGGGGCGGGACCCGGGTGTGCGTCGGGGACCCTTCTGGTGCATTCTAGAACACGATACCTAGAACACGTTCTATTATGGCGTGGAGCGCGCGGGTCAGCGGGCCCGCGCCGAGTACGGAAATCCCGTCGCGCCCGAGGAGCCCAGCAGTGAGTATCGCCACCACCCCGGATCAGACCGAGATCCAGAACTCGATCAAGGCCTGGGCGAAGTCCGCCGATCCCGTGGCCACGGTACGCGTTCAGGAGAAGGATCCGGAAGCCTGGAAGGCCGTGTGGCCCCGACTCGCCGAGCTGGGGCTGTTCGGCGTCGCCATCGCGGAGGAGCACGGTGGCGCCGGCGCCGAGATCGTCGACCTGGCGTGCATGCTCGAGGAGGCCGCGGCGAAAATGGCGCCCGGCCCGGTCCTGTCCACCGCGCTGACCGGTGTCCTGGTCTCGCGCGCAGGCGGAGCCGTCGCCAACGCGCTGGGTGAGACGATCGCCGAGGGCGGCCTGCCCGTCGGGGTGTGCCTGGGCATCGGCACCGCGACCTTGGACGGGTCGGGGGAGATCACCGGTGATCCCGGCGTCGCCTACGGCGGCACCCCCGGCGGAGGGTTGCTGCTGCCCGTCGAGGTGGACGGCGCCACCCGCTGGGCGCTTCTCGAGGCGGGCACGCCGGGGCTCACCGTCACCCCGGCGACCCCGTACGACATCTCGGCGTCGATCGGCCACGTCAGCCTGCAGGGCGTGACGATCCCGGCCGACCGCGTCCTCGAGGGCGTCACCACCGCACACGTCCACCAGCTGTTCGTCACCCTGGCCGCCGCCGAGGCCGCGGGCGTCGCCGACTACACGCTCGCCACCGCGGTGGACTACGCCAAGATCCGCGAGCAGTTCGGCCGCACGATCGGCTCGTTCCAGTCCATCAAGCACCTCGCCGCCGACATGCTGTGCCGCACCGAGCAGGTCCGTGCGCTGGCGTGGGACGCCGCCGCGGCCGCGGAGGACCTGCTCGCCGGCGACTCGGAGCTGCCCGTCGCCGCCGCGGTCGCCGGGGCGCTGGCCTTCGACAACGCCGTGCGCAACTCCCAGGACTGCATCCAGATCCTCGGCGGCATCGGCTTCACCTTCGAGCACGACGCCCACTTCTACATGCGGCGGGCGGGCGCACTGCGCCAGGCGATCGGCGGCTCCGCCCGCTGGCGGCGATCCCTGGCCGAGCTCACGCTGTCGGGCAGGCGCCGCCACCTCGACATCGACCTGTCCGAGATCGACGGGCTGGACGCCAAGCGGGAGGACATCCGCGCGTTGGTGGCGACGGTCGCGGCGGTCGAGGGTGACGAGCGCAAGCGTGCCCTCGCCGACACGGGCCTGTTCATGCCCCACCTGCCCGAGCCGTGGGGCCTCGGCGCCAGCCCGGCCGTGCAGCTCCTCATCGACGAGGAGCTCGAGGCCGCCGGCGTGACCCGCCACGACATCACCATCGGTGGCTGGGCGGTGCCGACCATCCTCCAGGCGGCCCCCGAGCACGCCGACCTGCTCGTGCGCGACACCATGGCCGGGGCGATCAGGTGGTGTCAGCTGTTCTCCGAGCCCGGCGCCGGCTCCGACCTGGCCGCCCTGCGCACCACCGCCGAGAAGGTCGACGGCGGCTGGAAGCTCAACGGACAGAAGGTGTGGACCTCCCTGGCCCGCGAGGCCGACTGGGCGATGTGCCTGGCCCGGACGGACTCCGGCGCCCCCAAGCACAAGGGCATCACGTACTTCCTCGTGGACATGCGCTCCGAGGGCATCCGCACGCGACCCCTGCGCGAGATCACCGGTGAGGCGCTGTTCAACGAGGTCTACCTCGAGGACCTCTTCGTCCCCGACGAGTTCCAGGTGGGCACGGTCAACGACGGCTGGAAGATCGCCCGCACCACCCTGGCCAACGAGCGCGTGGCCATGGGCGGTGGCTCGTCGCTCGGCGACGCTGCGGAGGAGATCATCGGGCTGATCAACGCCGCCGGTGTGGCCGACGACGCGCTCGTGCTCGACGAGTTCGGCAAGCACGTCGCCGACGGCGTCGTCGGAAACCTCCTCGACCTGCGCACCGCGCTGCGCAGCCTCGCCGGCTCGGGCCCGGGCGCCGAGTCCTCGGTCCGCAAGATCGTGGGTGTGCGCCACCGTCAGGACATCGCCGAGTTCGGTCTGCAGCTCACCGGCACCGGCGGCGTCGAATTCACCGAGCAGGGACGCAAGTTCCTCATGGTCCGCTGCCTGTCGATCGCCGGTGGCACCGAGCAGGTCCTGCTCAACGTCGTCGGCGAGCGCATCCTCGGCCTGCCCAGGGACTAGTGCGAGCGCGTGACCGACCCCCTCCGGATTAAGGACTGACCCCCGTGGACTTCACCCGTACCGAGACCCAGGCCGCCGTCGCCGAGGCGGTGGCCGGCGCACTGTCGACGGCCGCCCCGGCCGAGGAACTGCTCACCGCGCTACCCAGGCGCGGCGTGGACGACGCCGGCTTCGACGAGCGACTGTGGGCGGCGTTCGCCGAGTCCGGTCTGCTCTCCCTGGGCCTGCCCTCCGCCCTCGGCGGGGACGACCTCACGCCCGCCGACATCGCGGTGGTGCTCGAGGAGGTCGGCCGTGCCGGAGTGGTGATCCCCGTCCTGGAGACCCTGGGCTTCGGCGTGGCGCCGATCGTCGCGCTGGGCACCCCCGACCAGCAGTCCCGGCTTCTCGAGGGCATCGAGGACGGCCGCATCCTCACCGCCGCCGTCGCCGAGCCCGGACGCCCACTGCCGCTCGAGCCCACCGTGCGGCTCGACGGTGGGAAGCTCACCGGGACCGCCACCTCGGTGCGGTACGCGGCCCAGGCCCGGTCGGTCCTCGTGCCGGTGTCCACGTCCGGGGGCGCCGCACTCGTCGTCGTCGCCCCCGACGCCCCGGGCGTCACCCTGACGCCCACCCTCGGCTCCCTGGGGGTGCCCGAGTACGCGATGCGGTTCGAGGCCACCGAGGTCGACGACGACGACGTCCTGCGCGGCTCGGGATCGGAGCCCGTCCTCGAGGTGTTCCGACGTCTCGTCCTGTCCGCCTGTATCGCGCACGGTGACGGTCTCGTCGGCGGCGCGCTGGAGATGACGGCCGGCTACCTCAAGGAACGTCAGCAGTTCGGCAAGGCGCTGGGGTCGTTCCAGGCGGTCCAACAGGAGCTCGCGGACGTGTACATCGTCTCGCAGACGCTCCACGTGATCGCGCAGTCCGTGTCCTGGCGGATCTCGGAGGGCCTGGCCGGCTCCGGCGACCGCTACGAGACCGACCCGACGATCGGTGCCTACTGGCTGGCGGCCGAGGGTCCCCGCGCGGTCCAGATCCTGCACCACCTGCACGGCGGGGTGGGCGTGGACGTCACCTACCCGATGTTCCGGTACTCCTCGGCGGTCAAGGACCTGGCGCGGTTCGTCGGCGGCGCGCAGCTGCACCTCGACGTCCTCGGTGCCGCGCTCGCCGCGGACCCGGTCGACAGGATCGAGACGGGCGGTGCCGCCCCCGCCGCGGACGCCACCCCGGCCGACGCCGACGGCGCGTTCATCGACCTCACGCCCGAACAGCGCGCACTGCAGGCCGAGCTGCGCGAGTACTTCTCGACGCTCATCTCGCCGGAGGAGGCGGCGGACATCGCCACCACCCGTCACGGCGACACCTACGCCGAGATCATCAAGCGCATGGGCCGCGACGGCTGGCTGGGCGTGGGCTGGCCCGCCGAGTACGGCGGCAAGGGCTTCGGCCACATCGAGCAGCAGATCTTCACCAACGAGGCCACGCGTGCGGACGTGCCGCTGCCGTCGGTGACGCTGCAGACCGTGGGTCCGACCCTGCAGAAGTACGGCAGCGAAGCGCAGAAGGCGAAGTTCCTCCCCGGCATCCTCGACGGGTCGATCCACTTCGCGATCGGCTACTCCGAGCCCGACGCCGGCACCGACCTGGCCGCCCTGCGCACGACCGCGAGGCGTGACGAGGCCACCGGCGACTGGATCATCAACGGTCAGAAGATGTGGACCACCGGCGGCCACCACGCCGACTACATCTGGTTGGCCGCCCGCACCGGGACCCCGGACTCGCGCCATCGCGGGCTGACGATCTTCATCGTCGACACCACCGACCCCGGCTTCTCGTTCACCCCGATCATCACCTGCGACGGTGCCCATCACGTCAACGCCACCTACTACTCGGACGTGCGCGTCCCGGCGGACATGGTGGTGGGCGAGGTCGACGGCGGCTGGAAGATGCTCACCACCCAGCTCAACCACGAGCGCGTCATGCTCGCGCCGTCCGGGCGTCCGGGCGGGTACTACGACGAGCTGGCCGCCTGGGCCCGCGGCACGGGCCCGGACGGGGTCCGCCACCTGGACCGGCCCGAGGTGCGGCGCGGACTCGCGGAGATCTTCGCGATCGTCCGGCTCAACGAGCTGCTCAACTGGAAGGTCTCCTCGATGGGCGAGAACCCGTCGATGGGCGACTCCGCGGCCTCGAAGGTGTTCTCCACCGAGGAGATCCAGCACGTCGGCCGGATCGTCGAGGAGCTGGTCGGCCGTTTCGGCGACCCCACCGATCCCGACACCGCGGCGCTGCAGCGCTGGTTCGACATGATGAACAAGCGCAACGTGGTGATCACCTTCGGCGGCGGTGTCAACGAGGTCATGCGGGAACTGACCTGCATGGGTGGCCTCGGCATGCCCCGCACCGCCCGCTAGAGACCATCCCCCTGATCCACCGAGAAGGTACCCATGAGTGACGAGCAGGCCGCCCGTATCCTCGCCGCCGCCGAGGAGGTCCGCGCCGCCGGCGGGAGCGCCCGCCGTGCGGGCCGCGACCCGATCAACACGCCGATGATCCGGAACTGGACCGAGGCGATCGGTGACACCAACCCCATCTACTCCTCCGAGGAGGCCGCACGCGCGGCCGGACACGGCGGACCGGTCGCACCGCCGGCCATGGCGCAGGTGTGGACCATGCGCGGGCTCGGTAAGACCCGTGAGGCCGACGACCCGCTGGGTCGGATGACCGACCTCCTCGACGCCGAGGGCTTCACCTCGGTCGTCGCGACCAACTGCGACTCCACCTACCACCGGTACACCCGCCCGGGCGAGGAGGTGACCATCGAGTCCGTTCTGGTGGACGTGGTCGGCCCCAAGACCACGGGCCTGGGGGAGGGCTGGTTCTTCACCACCCGTAACTACTGGCGCGTCGGCGACGAGGTCGTCGCGGAGATGGACTTCCGCATCCTCAAGTTCCGCCCCGCGGCGAAGCCCGCCGAGCCCGCGCCGGCGCCCGCCGACCAGATCGTGGCCAGCTCCGGCTCGGCCACCGACGACCTGGTGGTGGGCAAGGTCCTGCGCCCGTCGGTCTCGCACGACACGCAGTTCTTCTGGGACGGCGTCGCCGCCCACGAGCTGCGCATCCAGACCCGCGAGGACGGCTCGCTGCAGCACCCGCCCGTCCCGGCGCTGTGGAAGGACAAGTCCGAGCAGACCGACTACGTGGTCTCCTCGGGACGCGGCACCGTGTACAGCTTCGTGGTCCATCACGCCCCGCGCGTGCCGGGCCGCACCAGGTTCCCGTTCGTGATCGCGCTGGTGGAGCTGGAGGAGGGCGTGCGCATGCTCGGCGAGCTGCGCGACGTCGAGCCGTCGGAGGTCCGGATCGGCATGGAGGTCGAGGTGGAGTTCCTCGACATGCCCGGCGACTCCTCCGCCGACGCCGCGTTCGGCACCGACCCGTGGACGCTGTACGCCTGGCGCCCGGCCGGCGCACGCCCTGTCGACCGTCAGGAATCCGCGGGGTCACCCGCAAGAACCGAAGGGGCCGTCAAGTGAGCGAGAACCGTACCGTCTGTCCGGCCACCCCGCCCGCCGTGGCGGTGGGGGACCGGCTCCCCGAGCTGACCATCGAGGGCACGCCGACGTTCATCGTGGCCTCGGCGCTGGCGACGCGGGACTTCCAGGACGTCCACCACGACCGCGACCTGGCCCATCAGAAGGGCTCGAAGGACATCTTCGTCAACATCCTCACCGACACCGGTCTGGTGCAGCGGTTCGTCACCGACTGGGCGGGCCAGCGCGCCCGCATCACGTCGATCAAACTGCGCCTGGGCGTGCCCTGGTACGCCTACGACTCCCTCACCCTCACCGGCGAGGTGACCGGGGTCGACGACGACGGGCTTGTCACGCTGAAGATCGTCGGCACGGACTCACTGGGCGCGCACGTCACCTCGACGGCCACCCTCTACATGAACGGAGACCCGGCCTGATGAGCTCTCTCTCAGACAAGGCGGCGATCGTCGGCATCGGCGCCACCGACTTCTCCAAGGACTCCGGCCGCTCCGAGCTGCGGCTGGCCGCCGAGGCCGTGCAGGCGGCCGTCGCCGACGCCGGGCTGCAGCCCTCGGACGTCGACGGCCTGGTGTCGTTCACCATGGACACCAACACCGAGATCGCGGTGGCCCGGGCCGCCGGGATCGGCAGCCTGAACTTCTTCTCCCGCATCCACTACGGCGGCGGCGCGGCGTGCGCGACCGTGCAGCAGGCCGCGATGGCCGTGGCGACCGGCGTGGCCGAGGTCGTGGTCTGCTACCGCGCGTTCAACGAGCGCTCCGGGATGCGCTTCGGCCAGGTCAACTCGGCGCTGGTGCAGCAGGTCAACTCCTCGGGCACGGACAACGCCTTCTCCTACCCGCACGGCCTGTCCACCCCGGCCGGGTTCGTGGCCATGGTCGCGCAGCGCTACATGCACGAGTACGGCGCCACGAGCGAGGACTTCGGCCGGGTCGCGGTGGTCGACCGCAAGCACGCCGCGGCCAATCCCGCCGCGTTCTTCCACGGCAAGCCGATCACGTTGGCCGACCACCAGAACTCGCGCTACATCGCCGAGCCGCTGCACCTGCTGGACTGCTGCCAGGAGTCCGACGGCGGTCAGGCGATCGTGGTGACCACGCCCGAGCGGGCCCGCGACCTGCCGCACACGCCGGTGTCGATCGCGGCGGCGGCGTCCGGGTCCGGGCCGGACCAGTACATCATGACCTCGTACTACCGCCCCGAGCTCGCGGGACTGCCGGAGATGGGGATCGTCGGCAACCAGCTCTGGGAGCAGTCCGGGCTGCGGCCCGAGGACATGGACATGGCCGTGCTCTACGACCACTTCACCCCGTACGTGCTCATGCAGCTCGAGGAGCTGGGCTTCTGTGGCCGCGGTGAGGCCAAGGACTTCGTCCGCGAGCCCGGCGCGCTCGAGGTGGGCGGCCGGCTCCCGCTCAACACCCACGGCGGCCAGCTCGGGGAGGCCTACATCCACGGGATGAACGGCATCGCCGAGGGCGTCCGTCAGCTCCGCGGTGACTCGGTCAACCAGGTCCCCGGCGCCGAGAAGCTCGTCGTCACCGCGGGCACCGGCGTGCCCACCTCGGGCCTGGTGCTCACCGTCTGACAGCGGCCTCGGGGCTGACTGCCGCCCTCGGGCGTGGCCTGCCCGAGTGGCTCAGCCCCGCAGGCAGCCGCGCACGAACGATCCGATGTCCCGCACCGCGATCTTCGCCTCGGGGACGAGCGGGTGGAAGACCTGGAACACGTGGAACTGGTGGGGCCACAGCTGGAACTCGTGGCGCACCCCGTGCTCGGCGAAGTCCTCGGCCATCTTCTCGATCCCCCCGCTGAAGATCTCCTCGCCGCCGCACTGGATGAGGAACGGCGGCCAGTCGGGCGAGGGCTCGTAGTTGATCGGGGAGATCGCCGGATCGTCCGTGTCCACACCCGGTGCGTACTGGCGACGACACAGTTCGGCCAGGCCCAGCGCGAGGAAGGGGTCCTTGCGCGCCCGGTCCCGCGCGGTCATGTCGGTGAAGTCCAGGTCGACCCACGGGGAGAGAAGGACGACGCCGGCGGGCATCGCCGCCCCGGTCCGCTCGAGGTGGGCGACCAGCTGCATCGCCAGATTGCCCCCCGCGGAATCTCCGGCGACCACGATGTTCTCGGCCGGGAAGCCCATCTCCAGCAGCCACTCCCACCCGGCGATCGTGTCCTCGGTGGCCGCCGGGTGCGGGTGCTCCGGGGCGAGTCGGTAGTCCGGCAGGAACACGGGGACGCCGGTCTCGCTGGCGATCCTCGACGCCAGGGCCTTGTGCGACCACGGCGATCCGAACGTGAAGCCACCCCCGTGGATGTGGTAGATGACCTTGTCCGAGTCGAAGAAGCGTTTGCGGCCCACCCAGAGGCCGGGCACGGGCCCGTCCCCGGACCAGTCGTTGGTGCTCTCCAGGGCGGCCGCCCGCCCGGCGCCGGAGGTCAGCGCACGCAGGCGGCCGAGCGAGACGTCCGTCGCGGGCATCCTGTCCAGCGCCGGGCGGACGAACATCCGCAGCCCTCCCGCGAGCCCGCGGGACCGCAGAGTGCCCTGCTCGGACGGGCCGTGCAGGGTCGGGCCGCTCCGCCGCGAGGGCCGGTCGGCCTCCCGCGCCGACGAGCGACGGCCATCCTGCGGCACGTCACCCGACCCCGTCGAACGCGGCAGCCGGAGACCGCCGTCGTACGGCGGGCCGGGATTTCTGGACCGTGATCCGCTCATGTTCGCAATGTAGGCCCTCCCCGGCCCCACCGCTGCAGCGACCTGCCGGTGCGGCCGCCTATAGTGAATAGAACCTGTTCCAGCAATCTGAAATCAGCGCAGGTCAGACCCGCGTCTGGACACGAGAACAAGTTCAGGTCACAATGTGAGAGACGACACAGTTAGCCCCCGCGTGCAAAGGACCCGCCCGATGACTGATGCAGCAGCCGACCAGTCCACCGATCCCCTCGCCGGGACCAATCCGGAGATGAACGAGGCCGCCGTCTTCGAGGCCGTGGCCGACAAGATCCCGGACAACCTCCTGCTCACGATGGACGGGGTCGACTACACCTACCGTCAGATCGACGAGCTCGCCAACCGGATGGGTCATCTCCTCAAGGCCCACGGTGCGGAGCCGCAGAGCCATATCGCGCTGTACATGAAGAACAGCGCCGAGCACATGGCGGCCATCGTCGCGGCCATGAAGATCCGGGTGGCCGGGATCAACGTCAACTACCGCTACACCCCGGCCGAGCTGGTCTACCTGTTCAACGACTCGCAGTCGGTCGCCGTCCTGGTCGACGCGGAGTTCGCGGAGACCATGGCCGCCGCCGTGCCCAAGCTCGAGACCGCCCGCACGGTCCTCGTCGTGGGTGGCGTCCCGCAGGTCCTCGCCGACGCCTGCGCCGAGAACGGCCTGACGGTCGTCGACGTGGACGCCGAGCTGCCGGGACAGTCCGCGGAGCGCGACTTCGAGCCCGTGCGCGGCGACGACCACTGGATCGTCTACACGGGCGGCACCACCGGGTTCCCCAAGGGCGTCCAGTGGCACATGTCGGACTACTACTACGCGTGCCTGTCCGGCGGTAACCCGTACGGCGACAAGCGGCACAGCCCGCAGGAGGTCGCGGACAACGTCTCGCCCGAGGGCGGTTTCAAGATCGTCATCTCGGCCCCGCTCATGCACGGCGCCGGCCTGTTCACCCTGCTGACCTTCGTCAACCTGGGCGGCCACCTGGTCATGTTCCGCGACTTCGACGCCGAGGTGATCGTGGACGCGACCGCCGAGTACAAGGCCCAGCTGCTGATGTTCGTCGGCGACGGCATGGCGGTCCCGATCACCGACGCCCTGCTCGCGGCCAAGGAGACCAAGGACTTCAGCGCCATGTTCATGGTCGCGTCCGGCGGCGGCATCTGGTCCAAGACCTCCCGCGACCGGCTGATCGAGGCGTTCCCGAACGTCATCATCCGCGACAACTTCGGCGCGTCCGAGACCGGCAACGACGGCGAGATGAACCTTAACGAGCAGGGTGAGATGCTCCTGGCCCCCACCCCGCGCCTCGGGGTGATCGACGAGTCGAACCGTCCGATCACGCCCGGGTCGGACGAGGTCGGGTACATCGTCCGACGCGGCCACGTCCCCCTCGGGTACTGGAACGATCCGGAGAAGACCGCCAAGACCTTCCCGGAGGTCGGTGGCCAGCGGGTGGCGGTGCTCGGTGACATGGGCCAGATCCGCGAGGACGGGACCATCGTCTTCCTGGGCCGCGGCTCGGGTTGCATCAACACCGGTGGCGAGAAGGTGTTCCCGGAGGAGGTCGAGCAGGCGCTCAAGGCGCACCCGGCCGTCCACGACGCGCTGGTCGCCGGTGCTCCCGACGAGCGGTACGGCCAGAAGGTCGCCGCGGTCGTGTCGTTCCGCGAGGGCATGTCGGCCGAGCAGGAGGAGCTCTCGGCGTTCCTGCGCGAGTCCCTGGCGAACTACAAGGTCCCCAAGGTGATCGTCGACGTCCCCGAGATCCGACGCTCGCCCGCGGGCAAGGCCGACTACAAGTGGGCCAAGGAGCGGATCTCGAGCAACTGACGCCTCACGGTGTCGCCCCTGTCGCCCACCCGCCCGACCGGCCGGGTGGGCGACAGGCGTGTCAGTCCGCGGTGAGGATGCGCCGCACCGCGCCCATCGGCACCGCGACCCAGCCGGGTCGGTTCCGCGTCTCGTAGACGACCTCGTACAGCGCCTTGTCGAGCGTGTAGGCCCGTAGCAGCGCACCGGTCTCGCGCGGGTCGGAGTCACCGACCTCGGCGTACCCCGCGCAGAAGGCGTCGACGTTGCGGTCGCGCCACTCGCGGGCCCGGAACCGCAGCTGCCGGTCCTCCACACCGACCAGGGTGTGCTGTGCCGCGTAGTCGAGACTGCGCAGGATGCCGGCCACGTCGCGGGCGGGGGCGTCGGCCACCCGTCGCTCGGCGAGGGGCGCGGCCGGCTCGCCCTCGAAGTCGATGACGATCCACCGGTCCGGGGCCCGCAGCGTCTGGCCGAGGTGCAGGTCGCCGTGGATGCGGTGCACCCGCACCGGGCCAAATCCCGCCACCTCGTCGAAGACCGCCCGGGCCGCGTCGGCGAACTCCGCCAGCTCCGGCACCTCCGCCACCGCCGCGTCGAGCCGGGCACGCATCGACGCCAC
>NZ_JAALDT010000249.1:0-2077 GCF_014144995.1 Dietzia sp. DQ11-71
CCCCGCGGCGTAGCGCCCGGCCAGGATGCTGCCCGACAGCGCGATGCCGATCGCGGCGCCGACCTCACGCATCGCGTCGTTGACGGCGGCGGCCACGCCCTGCTCGTCTGACGGGACGTCCGAGACGATCGCCGACGTGGCAGGCGCGGTCGACAAGCCGAGCCCGATACTCGCGACCAGCATGGGCCAGAGGATGTCCCAGTACCCGGAGTCCACGGACAGCCGGGAGAGGAAGACCATCCCGGCCGCGATGGCCCCCACGCCCACCACGGACACCGCCCGCAGCCCCACGGCCGCGGTGAGGCGCGGGGACAGCAGCGAGAAGACCATGACCGGCACGACCATCGGAGCCAGTGCCAGCGAGGCGAACAGGGCGTCGTAGTCCTTGACCAACTGGAGGAACTGCACGATGAGCAGGAAGAACCCGAAGATGGTGAGGAACTGCAGCGCCACCGACACCGAGCCGGTGGTGAACCCTCGTCGGCGGAAGTAGCGCACGTCGAGCAGGGGGTCCGCGACGCGCAGCTCGACCAGGACGAAGGCCACGACGCTCAGCGCCGCCACGAGGAGCGCCACGATCACCAGCGGCTCGGAGTAGCTGGTGTGCGCGCCCTCGATGAGCCCGAAGACCATCCCGCCCACGGCGAGGGCGGAGAAGACCGCGCCGAAGACGTCCGGCCTGCCGACCCGGGAGGCGACGGACTCGCCGATGGTGAAGGCGGCGACCAGGACGACCAGTCCGATGACGGCGTACACGCCGAAGATCGCCTTCCAGGTCCACACCTTGAGCATGAGCCCGGAGCCGAGCAGGCCGATGATGCCGCCGACCCCGGCGAAGCCGGCCCACATGCCCACGGCCGCACCCCGGCGATCCGACGGAAAACTCGCGGTGAGCAGGGACAACGTGGAGGGCATGACGAAGGCGGCGCCGACACCGGCCACCGCACGGAGCATGATCACCCACAGCGGCGAGTCCAGCCACAGGGGCAGCGCCGAGGAGACCGTGAACAGCGCCAGGCCCACGATGAGCGTGGCCCGGCGGCCGAAGCGGTCCCCCAGCGCACCGGCGGTGAGGACGAGTGCCGCCAGCGCCAGCGTGTAGGAGTCGACGATCCACGTCAGCTCGGCCTGGGTGGCCCCGATGTCCACGGCGATGTCCGGCAGGGACGTGTACAGGGCGGACATCGTGGCCACCACCAGGGACACGGCCACGAGGTTGACGACCAGCAGCCACCGCCGCCGACCCGCACTCATCTCCAACACATCTGCCCCCGCTCCACGGAAACGATACCGTCGGTATCGCATGGTGCGCCCACCCTAGCGCACCGGACAGGCCACAATGGAGGCCATGTCGACCCCGGATCCGCGGCGCGCCCGCTCGCAGGGCAAGTTGCTCGACGCGGCGTCATCGCTGCTGCTGTCCGGCGGCGCGGCGGCGGTGACCGTCGACGCGGTGACCCGGCTGTCGGGGGTCGCCCGCACGACCCTGTACCGCAACTTCCCGTCGACGGACTCGCTCATCGCCGCGGCGTTCCGGCGGCTGCTGCCCACCCCGACACGCCCCCCGGCCGACCTTCCCGTCCGGGAGCAGCTCGTGCACCTGGCCGCCTCGATGACGCAGCTCATCCAGGACGCGCCGCTCCAGCAGTCGATGTTGGGGTGGCTGGCGATGGGCCGCGACGCCGGTGACGACGACGAGGTGGGCAGGCTCCGCCGCAGCGTGGTCGAGTCCTACACCGAGCCTCTGCACGCCGTGCTCTCCGATGCGGAGGAGTCCGGGGCCCTCATCCCCGGCGACCGCGATCTGGCCGTGGCGCAGCTGGCCGGCCCCGTCGTCCTGGCCCGCATGATCGGCCTGCGCCCGTACACCGGGCGGGACGTGGAACGGCTCGTCGACGACTTCCTGCGCGGCCGCCTGGCCGGGGACGCCGGATGACGGGCAGCGGCAGCGGCAGCGACCCCACGAGCACTGTCGGCGCGATCGTCCTCACCGGGGGTCGCGCGAGTCGCCTCGGCGGGGTCGACAAGGCGCGACTGGCGGTGGCGGGTCGGCCGATGGTCGAGGCGGTGCTCGGCG
>NZ_JAALDT010000024.1:0-10914 GCF_014144995.1 Dietzia sp. DQ11-71
GTCGCGCGCCGAGGCGGACCGGTGGTGGACGCTCATGGGCCCCCTGGGCCGCAGGGCGGAGGACGTCGTGGCGACGGCCCTGTCCGATCAGCGCTCGGTCCCGCACCTGGGGGCGACCGCGGCACTCGGCACGGCGTTCATCCGCGCCCACCCCCGCGGTGTGGTCGGCGATCCCCTCGGTCCGGACGGACGGACGCTGCTGTCCGGGATCTCGGCCCACGCGATCACCCCGCTGTCCTCCCCGGCCGCGACGGGGGTCGGCCTCGTCCTGGGCTCGTTGCTCCACTCGCCGCTCGGCTGGACGCTGCCGGTCGGCGGCAGCGGGGCCATCACCGCCGCACTGGCCGACGCGATCCGGGATGCCGGGGGGGAGATCCGCTCCGGGGTCGGCGTGGATTCGCTGGCACGGCTCGACGCCCGGGACATCGTCTTCAACACGTCCTCCCGGATCCTCGGCGAGATCCTCATGGCATCCTCGCCCTCTCCGGCCGTGGCCCGCCGCGCACGCAGACTCCTGGAGGCGCCGGTCGGCGGGGCCGCGGCGAAGGTCGACCTGGTCCTGTCCGGCCCGGTTCCGTGGCGCGACGGCCGGCTCGCCGACGCCGGCACTGTCCACCTGGGTGGGGATTCCCATGCCATCGCGGCCGCCGAGCGCGAGGTCGCCGCCGGTCGGCACGCCGATCGGCCCATGATCCTCGTCTCCCAGCCGTGGGTGACCGACCCGGGACGAATCGCCCCGGACGGTCGACGTCCACTGTGGACCTACGCGCACGTGCCCGCGTTCTCCGACCGTGACCAGACCGAGCAGGTGCTCGCCGCGCTCGAGGCGGTCGCGCCGGGGGTGCGGGACGTGGTCGTGGCCGCCCACTGCACGCCCGCGGACCGGATGGCCGAGCACAACGCCAACAACGCCGGTGGGGACATCGCGGCGGGACGCGTGGACCTGCGGGGGCTCATCGCCCGCCCGGTGCCGCGGGCCGACCCGTTCGCGACCGGCATTCCCGGGGTGTGGCACGCCTCCGGCTCGACCCCTCCCGGCCCGGGCGTGCACGGCATGGCCGGGCAGCACGTGGCGGAGCGCATCCTCGGCGGATTACCGACTCGCTGGTAGGAAGCGAATCACTGGTAGGACACGAACCACGGCCGGGGCTCGACCGCCATGGTCTGCTCGGGCGTGAACGTGGGGGTGTCCTCGTCATAGAAGTTCTTCCACGCCATCCGGATGCCGGACGGCAGCCCGCTGCGCAGGACGTCCCACGTCTCCATCTTCAGGTCCGGGGTGCCGTGACCGTCGGCGTGCAGGACGATTGACACCTCCGGCCTGGAGGTGTCGATCTGGTCGCGGTCGTCGATCATGGCCATGCTGAACTGGTGGAGGATGAGGAGCTTCTGTGGCCCTCCGCTGTCCCGGGTCAGGTCCGCCAGCCAGTCGGTGACCCGGTTGATCTCTTCGGCGTCCACCGACCCGATCTGCGCGCCCGGCTGTTGTCCCGGCTCGAGCTTCCACTCGGGGTCGAGCGCGAGTCCGACGTTCGGGCGGGTGAGCAACTCCTCGAAGATCCTCGCCTGATCGAGGAGGTCGGCCATGCCGGGCTGGAGGTCGATCACCGCGTACCCGCCGGCGTCGGTGATGGCGTCGATCAGCGGGACGAACTCCTGCGGGTCCCACTCGTTGGTGTAGTTGCCGTCGGGTCCGGCGGACGTCGAGGCGACCGTCGCGATGATCTCGAACGCCGGGATGACCGGTTCCGGGGAGTGCGGCTGGTACTCCCCGACCAACTGCTGAACCCGCGCCACGCTCTCCTCTGGTCCCTGCTCGCCGAGGATCCCCAGGGCAGGGGTGATCGGCGACCCGTAGGCGGCCACGAACCGCCGGCCCGGGAACAGCAGCTGTCCGCCGCCCGGCAGTTCGGGAACCGTCCGCGCCTTCTCCACCCGGTCCTCGAGTTCGTCCTCGGTGCCCCACCCGGGCCCGAGCGCGTAGACCGCCTCGGCGTCCCGCACCGCCTCCACGGACCCGCCGTCGACCCGCGGGTCCGGGGTACGGAGGTGGGACACCGCCGCCCCGACGGCCACTGCCGTCGCGACCGCCGCGACCGGCGTCTCGTCGTACACGAGCACGCTGGGTGCGCCCTCGCCGTCCCATGCGGGTTCGCCGCTGTCGAACGGATCGGGGGCCGCGCCCGCGCCGTCGGCAGCGGTGATCTCCCCGGCCGTCATCAGCGCAGGCGTACCCGGCACCTGGTGGACGGTGACGTCGTCGATCCGCCCCGGCGGGACCTCGACCTCGGAGTCGAACGTGATCCCGGTCAGCTCCTCGAGCTCCGGCCGACCTCCCGGGGCGTCGACCACCTCGCCGTCGTCGGGTGTGAAGGCCACCTGCCCGACCCGCAACACCCGCTCGGCGCCGAGTCGCGACACCTCGTCGGCCAATGCCGCGTCCCCGCCCTCGACGGCGGTGAGCATCGGTGCGTGCAACCCGACCGCGACGGAGGCGGCGCGCGCCTGCGCGGCGGCGTCCGGGGCTGCCACCACGACCACCGGGGCGGACTCGATGAGCAGTCTCGTGGTCTCCACGCCGGACCCGTCGGCGTCGGCGGCGACCCGCGTGCCCTCCACCGGGGCGGCTTCGGTTCTCGGTCCGCCGTCACCGGGGTCGGACGTACACGCCACGGTCGTCCCCACCAGGGAAACGGCGAGGACCGCCGCACCCACTCCTCGGTTGAAGTGGCGCACGGCGGTCCTCCTGCTGAAGTCGGGAATCGATCCCGGTGGACCCTACAGGGGCTTCACCGGGTCGGACCCGCGGACCCTCAGGCAGTCTCCGTGATCGGCCGGTCGACCCAGCTCATGAGGTCGCGCAGCTTCTGGCCGGTGACCTCGATCGGGTGCTCGGCGTTCTCCTTGCGGAGCTGCTCAAGCTCCTTATTGCCGCCCTCGACGTTGGCCACGAGGCGCTTGGTGAAGGTGCCGTCCTGGATGTCGGACAGGATCTCCTTCATGCGCTCCTTGGTGCCGGCGTCGATGACCCGCGGGCCGGAGAGGTAGCCGCCGAACTCCGCGGTGTCGGACACCGAGTAGTTCATGCGCGCGATGCCGCCCTCGTACATGAGATCGACGATGAGCTTGAGCTCGTGGAGCACCTCGAAGTAGGCGAGCTCCGGCTCGTAGCCGGCCTCGACCATGACCTCGAAGCCCGTCTTGACGAGCTCCTCGGTGCCGCCGCACAGCACGGCCTGCTCGCCGAACAGGTCGGTCTCGGTCTCGTCCTTGAAGGTGGTCTTGATGACGCCCGCGCGGGTGCCACCGATCGCCTTCGCGTAGGACAGCGCGAGCGCCTCGCCCTCGCCCTTCGGGTCCTGCTCCACGGCGATGAGCGCCGGGACGCCCTTGCCGTCGACGAACTGACGACGCACGAGGTGACCGGGGCCCTTGGGGGCGACCATCGCGATGGTGATGTTCTCTGCCGGCTCGATGAGGCCGAAGTGGATGTTGAGGCCGTGACCGAAGAACAGCGCGTCGCCGTCGTTCAGGTTGGGCTCGATGTCCTCGGTGAAGATCTGCGCCTGCGAGGTGTCGGGGGCGAGCAGCATGATGACATCGGCCCACTTGGTGGCCTCGGCGGCGGTCATGACCTTGAGGCCGGCCTCTTCGGCCTTCGCGCGGGACTTGGAGCCCTCGCGCAGGCCGATCGCGACCTCGACTCCGGAGTCGCGCAGGCTGAGCGAGTGCGCGTGCCCCTGCGAGCCGTACCCGATGACGGCGACCTTGCGGCCCCGGATCAGCGACAGATCCGCCGAGTCGTCGTAGAACATCTCCACTGCCATGGTGGATTCCCTTCGTGTTGTTTCGTGAAGTCGAGACTTGTGTAGGAGTCGAGACTATCGAGTGGTGTTGATGGACTTGGGGCCGCGTCCGAGCGCGACCATGCCGGACTGCACGATCTCGCGGATCCCGTAGCCGTCGAGCATCCGCAGCAGCGCGTCGAGCTTGTCGGGGGTACCCGTGGCCTCGAGAGTGAGCGACTCGGGTGAGACGTCCACGATGTGTGCGCGGAACAGACTCGCGATCTCCACGATCTGACCGCGGTTGGTGGCGTCGGCGCGGACCTTGACGAGAGTGAGCTCGCGCGCCACCGAGCCGGCCGGATCCTGCTCGACGATCTTGATGACGTTGACGAGCTTGTTGAGCTGTTTGGTCACCTGCTCGAGCGGGAAGTCCTCGACGTTCACGACGATGGTCATGCGCGACAGGCCTTCGGTCTCGGTCGGGCCCACGGCCAGCGACTCGATGTTGAACCCGCGCCGGGAGAACAGCGACGAGACGCGCGCGAGCACGCCAGGCTTGTCCTCCACCAGCACGCTCAGGGTGTGGGAGCGAGCGCTCACTGGTCCTCCTCCTCGGCGGCGATCACCGCGGCGTCGATCCGCTCGGTCGCCTCGTGGATGTCCGCGGCGTCGTCCGCCACGGAGTCGGTGTCGTCGAACAGCGGCCGGATGTCCCGGGCCGCCATGATCTCGTCGTTGGACGTGCCCGCCGCGACCATCGGCCACACCTGGGCGTCCTTGCCCACGATGAAGTCGATGAGGACCGGGCGGTCGTTGATCGCGCGGGCCTGTGCGATCACGTCGTCGACGTCCTCGGCGCGCTCACACCGCAGCGCCACGCAGCCCAGGGCCTCGCCGAGCTTGACGAAGTCCGGGATGTGCATTGAGTGGGTCGACAGGTCGGTCTGCGAGTACCGCTCCTCGTAGAACAGTGTCTGCCACTGACGGACCATGCCGAGGTTGCCGTTGTTGATCAGCGCCACCTTGATGGGTGCGCCCTCGATGGCGCAGGTGGCCAGCTCCTGGTTCGTCATCTGGAAGCAGCCGTCGCCGTCGATGGCCCAGACCTCGGCGTCCTGACGGCCGAACTTGGCACCCATCGCCGCGGGGACCGCGTACCCCATGGTCCCCAGGCCGCCCGAGTTCAGCCACGTGCGCGGCTTCTCGTACTGGACGAACTGGGCCGCCCACATCTGGTGCTGGCCGACGCCCGCGCAGTACACGGCGTCCGGGCCGGCGGCGGCGCTCAGCCGCTCGATGACGTACTCGGGAGACAGGGAGCCGTCCGACTGCGGGCCGTAGCCAAGCGGGAACTCACTGCGGATCTCGTCCAGCTCACCGACCCACACGGCGGGCTCGCCCAGCGTGCCGGATTCGCGCGCGCCGCGCAGCGTCTCGACGAGCTCGACGAGGACCTCCTTGATGTCGCCGACGATCGGCACGTCGACGGCTCGGTTCTTGCCGATCTCGGCCGGGTCGATGTCGGCGTGGATGACCTTGGCGTCCGGGGCGAAGGTGTCGAGACGACCGGTGACCCGGTCGTCGAACCGGGCGCCCAGGGTGACCAGCAGGTCGGACCGCTGCAGCGCCGCGACGGCGGCGACGGTTCCGTGCATCCCCGGCATGCCGTAGTGCAGCCGGTGGGAATCCGGGAACGCCCCGCGCGCCATGAGCGTGGTCACGACCGGGATGCCGGTCAGCTCGGCGAGCGCCATGAGCTCCGCGGAGGCGTCGGCCTTGATGACGCCGCCGCCGACATACAGCACCGGGCGCCTGGCCTTGCCGATCATCCGGGCGGCCTCACGGATCTGCTTGCCGTGCGGCTTGGTGACGGGCCGGTAGCCGGGCAGCTTCATCTCCGGCGGCCACGAGAACGTCATCTCGGCCTGCAGGACGTCCTTGGGGATGTCCACGAGCACAGCGCCGGGGCGACCTGTCTGCGCGATGTGGAACGCCTCGGCGATCATCCGCGGGATGTCCTCGCCGTGGGACACGAGGAAGTTGTGCTTGGTGATCGGCATGGTGATGCCCGAGATGTCGGCTTCCTGGAAACCGTCCGTGCCGATGAGTGCGGTCCCGACCTGACCCGTGATCGCCACGATCGGGACCGAGTCCATCTGCGCGTCCGCGAGCGGGGTCACCAGGTTGGTGGCGCCGGGGCCCGAGGTCGCCATGCAGACGCCGACCCTTCCGGTCGCCTGGGCGTAGCCGGTCGCTGCGTGACCGGCGCCCTGCTCGTGCCGGACCAGGACGTGCCGGACCTTGGCCGAGTCGTAGAGCGGGTCGTAGACCGGCAGGATGGCCCCGCCGGGGATGCCGAAGACGACCTCGGTGCCGATCTCCTCGAGGGACCGGACGACGGCCTGGGCCCCCGTCATCCGCTCTGGGGCCGCGGACCGGGCCTTCTGCTCTGCACCCGGACGGGGTCCGGGCTGTGCCGTTGGTGCGCTCACTTCAACTGTCCTTCATGCTGGTCGTGGAGCCGTGGTTCGTGGTCGGCCGTGATCGTGGATTTTTCTGACCGCGGTCTGACCCGGCAACAAAAAACCCCCGTCGGCCACGAAAGGCCGGCGAGGGTGCGCGTCGACGGAAAGCCAGGTAGGGCTCAGGCGCCGACGCGCCGGCCGAGTACGAGACCGTTCCAGGTGTTCACGAGGCCCAGACTAGGCCGCGGCCGACGGTAGCGTCAACTCGTGGAACATCGATCCCACTATGTGGGCCATGCCAGACTGGAGGCATCATGAGTGCCCCTTTCAGAGCTCCCGTCCCGGAGTCGAGCCCCCGCGATCACGCCCTCTTCCGGGTCAACCCGATGTCGTACGTCGTCATCGCCATTTTCGTGCTGGCGATTCTCTGGCCCGTCACGTCCTACCCCGTCGCCCTGGGCTGGCTGGTGCTGCTCCCCGTCGCCTTCGGTTGGTGGGTGGCCCGGACCTGGACCCGACTGGACGAGGACGGTGTCCACCTGTCGTCCTGGCGCTCCCGACGGTCCGTGCCGTGGGACGAGGTCAGGGGTGTGATGTTCCCCAAGCGTGGGTTCGCCCGGCTCGTGACCACCTCTGACACGTCACTCCCGATGGGCGGGGTCTCGTTCCACGACCTCCCGCGGCTGTCCGGCGCCAGCCGTGGCCGTATCCGCGACCCGTACGCCGCGAGCGGACCCGAGTCCGCCTGACCCTTGCGCTCCGCCTGACCCTCCCGCTCCGCCTGACCCTCCCGCTCCGCCGGTCACCCCGCGGCCGGCGGGGACCCGGTCGGCCACGGCCTGGCGTCGCATACCCATCCGCTCGTAGACGACGGTGACCGCCACACCCACGACGAGTCCCGCGACCGCCCAGCCGCCGAGGACCCAGACCGCGTGTCCGAGACCCGCCTCCCACCCGGAGTCGAAGAACATGATCGACCGCAGCCCGAGGTAGGCCTGGTGCATCGGCTGCAGTGTCCCGATGGCGACGAACACCCGCGGGAGCATCTCGGTCGGGGTGGCGCCGCCCGAGGTGGGGATGCCCAGCACCACGAACACCACGAGGTTCACGAGCAGACCGGCGTTGCCGACAGCAGCGATGATCGTGTGCGCACACACCCCGACCGCGACGATGACCAGGTTCGAGAACCAGAACATGTGCCACGGGTCGTACCCGGTGACACCGATGATGTCCGCCACCCACAGGACGAGCCCCGAGACGAGCGGCGCCGTGATCAGCGTGACCACCCACTTGCGGGCCAGTGTCTGGAGCCGCCCGAACGGCGCCACGTGGACATGGAGCGCCACCGGCCCGATCTCCAGCGGGATGAAGCCGAGACGGGCGTCCAGGAGGGCGGAGATGATCATCGCCCCGGTGAATCCCGCCAGGATCACGATCAGCGCGTAGAACATCGGGAGCGACGCGTTCGACACCCCGTCCGGCAGCGGGTTCCACGCGACGACGTCGATCGCCACCGGATCGGAGAGCGCGACCGCGGCCGCGGCGCCGACGGTCCTGCCCTCGGCCTCGGCCAGCAGCCGGGACTGCGACAGCAGTTCGGTCCCCATCCGGTCGTGGAACGATTCCTGCATCGCGTCCGCCATGGTGTTCATGACCTGACCGGAGACGATGGACACGCGTGGCGAGTACTCGAGTGAGATGCGGGCGCGTTCGGGTGGCCCCGCCGCGTCGCCCGCCTCCGTCGCCGCGGCCTCGACGAGCCCGGCCACCCGCCCGCTCAGTTCGGGTGGGATACGGACCGCACCGAAGTACGTGCCGTCGCGGAGGCCCTCCTCGGCGGCCTCCGGATCCACCACGTGCAGCCGGACCCTCCCCCAGTCGTTGTTCTGGAGCAGCCCCGCGGTGATCCGCGACCCCATGTCGAGACCACGCGGACCGATCGGGGTCTCCAGGGTCGCGGCGACGTCCTCGTCCACCACCGCCACGGGGATGTACCTCGCATGGGACTGCGGATCCGCGGTGCCCCCCAGGTACATGAACGACAGGAGGAAGAACAGTCCACAGACCAGGGCCACCGCCCCCGCCGAGTGCGAGAGGAACTCACGTAGCCCACCCGTGTGACCGGAGTCGGTCATGTCCATCCCCATTCGCGTCACGTCGAGGCCGGCCGGATGGCCGACCGTGAGAAGAGTAGACCCACATCGGGGCGTATTGTGTGGTGGTCACGGCGCGATCGGGTGTCGCCGCGGGGCGCGCGCACACCGCTGCCCCGTACGGCACGACCCCCGGAATGCGCCCTCCCCATCGAGTCGGAGCGAGGTCCCATGCCGCCCCTGAGGTCACGAACCAGTACCGCCGGACGCAACGCCGCGGGGGCGCGTGCCCTCTGGCGCGCGACCGGCATGACGGACTCGGACTTCGGTAAGCCGATCATCGCGATCGCGAACTCGTACACCCAGTTCGTGCCGGGCCACGTCCACCTGAAGAACGTCGGGGAGATCGTCGCCGAGCAGATCGCGGCGTCGGGCGGCGTGGCCCGCGAGTTCCACACCATCGCGGTGGACGACGGGATCGCGATGGGCCACGCGGGCATGCTCTACTCGCTGCCCAGCCGGGAGATCATCGCGGACTCGGTGGAGTACATGGTCAACGCCCACACGGCGGACGCGCTGGTGTGCATCTCGAACTGCGACAAGATCACCCCGGGCATGCTCAACGCCGCGATGCGGTTGAACATCCCCACCGTGTTCGTCTCCGGCGGGCCGATGGAGTCGGGGTTCTCCGTCGTCGTCGACGGCGTGGTCAAGGCGGGCTCGGACCTCATCACGGCGATCTCCGCGTCCGCCAACTCGGCCGTGGACGACGAGGGCCTGGACGCCATCGAGCGCTCGGCCTGCCCGACGTGCGGGTCCTGCTCCGGGATGTTCACCGCCAACTCCATGAACTGCCTCACCGAGGCCCTGGGGCTGTCGCTGCCCGGCAACGGCTCGACCCTGGCCACCCACAGTGCGCGGCGTGAACTGTTCGCCGAGGCCGGCCGGGTCATCGTCGACCTGTGCACCCGCTACTACCGGGACGAGGACTCCTCGGTGCTCCCCCGTTCGGTCGCCACCAGGTCGGCGTTCACCAACGCCATGGCGCTGGACGTCGCGATGGGCGGCTCCACCAACACCGTGCTCCACATCCTCGCCGCCGCGCAGGAGGGCGAGGTCGACTTCGACCTGGGCGACATCGAGCAGATCTCCCGCCGGATCCCCTGCCTGGCCAAGGTCGCGCCCAACTCGGACTACTACATGGAGCACGTCCACCGGGCCGGCGGCATCCCCGCGATCCTGGGCGAGCTGTACCGCGGGGGCCTGCTGGAGACGGACGTCCACTCGGTCCACTCCCCGTCGCTCGAGCAGTACGTCGCGGACTGGGACATCCGCAGCGGCACCGCGACCGAGAAGGCGATCGAGTTGTTCCACGCGGCCCCGGGCGGGGTGCGGACGATCGAGCCGTTCTCGACCGACAACCGCTGGGAGTCGCTCGACACGGACGCGGAGAACGGCTGTATCCACTCGGTCGAGCACCCGGCGACCGCGGAGGGCGGGCTCGCGGTCCTGCGCGGGAACATCGCGCCGGACGGGTCCGTCTTCAAGACCGCCGGCGTGTCCGAGGACAACTTCCACTTCTCCGGTCCGGCCAGGGTGGTCGAGTCCCAGGAGGAGGCCGTCTCGGTCATCCTGGACAAGACGCTGCAGGCCGGCGAGGTGCTGGTGGTGCTCTTCGAGGGCCCGGCCGGCGGTCCGGGGATGCAGGAGATGCTGCACCCCACGGCGTTCATCAAGGGCGCCGGCCTCGGAACGAAATGCGCGCTCATCACCGACGGCCGCTTCTCGGGCGGGTCGTCCGGGCTGTCCATCGGTCACATCGCCCCGGAGGCCGCCTCGGGCGGCCCGATCGGCCTGGTGCGTGACGGTGACATCGTGACCATCGATGTCGCCACGCGGTCCATCTCGGTGGATGTCGACGACGACGAGCTGTCCCGCCGCCGCGCCGAGAGGGGCCCTCTCCCGTGGCGGCCGGTCAAGCGTGATCGGAAAGTGTCCACCGCTCTCCGCGCGTACGCCTCGATGGCGTCCTCGGCGGACAAGGGTGCCGTGCGCATCCTGCCCGACTGACGCGCCTGGTCAGGGCCGCGCGCCCCGGCTCCCGGGCTCTCAGCCCGCGGTGACCGGGGCGCTGTCGGCTGAGGAGGTCAGCGGATTGGTGCCGTTGAGGAAGTACCACACCAGACCGGCGATGACCGCCACGACGATCACCCACACGACGCCGCTGAAGCGGGGACGGTGGGACCATGCCCACTTGCGGTCGGCGGACCATCGTCCCGGTCCGGAGAAGAGGAGGGTCACCAGCGCCGCGGCGTAGAGGATCGACACCTCGAGTCCGCGGGTGGTGTCACTCAGCACGGGGATGGGGTCGGTCCCGGTCAGTCGGATCGCTATCCCCAGTCCGATGAGCCCCAGCAGACCGGCCGCCGCCACCGGGGTGGCGAGTCCCACCACGAGCATGACGCCCGCCACCAGTTCGACGGCGCCGCCGGCGATCGCCAGGATGCGGGCCTGGTCGAATCCGGAGTCGGTGAGAGTCTGCGTGAACCCGTCGATCCCGGGCCCGCC
>NZ_JAALDT010000250.1:0-2420 GCF_014144995.1 Dietzia sp. DQ11-71
GAACTCGCCCTGGCCAGCGGCGACTGCCACGCGATGATCCACGACACCGGCTGGTCCACCACCCCCGACTCGCGCGCGCCCCAGGGCGTCAGGTGGATCCCACCCGCCGGAACCCCCCGCGCGGCCGACCCGCCACGGCCCAAACCCGGACCACCACCACCGACACCGCTGGAAGCGCCGGTACTCCCGTTCGCGCTCCTCCACGACCTCGACGCCGCGATCGCTGACCGACTCGCCACCAGGCAGGAGGCGGCATGATCACGCGGCCCAGGGGTGGCTGGCGGAACGCGTCAGCGGCGGACGATCACCATCCGTTCCCCGACTTCCCGGACGTCGAAGCGGGCGGGATCGTCGAACTGCCGCGGCCGGAAGACGATCTCCTCGCGCGCGTTGTTCTGGACCCGGGGCATCTGGTTGACGATCGCGGGGAAAACCCAGCGGCGGGACCCCTCGCGGGTGAGGACCAGAACGTCGGGGCTGCGGAACTCGCTCCCCTCAAGTGCGGCGGTCAGCTCTCCGGGGGTCTCGGTGTCCGCCCAGCTCCGGATCTCGTCGAGGCGCTCCTCGTACCGGCCGGCCGGCGTGGCGTACGCCTGGGCCGGCGCCTGGAACGAGAAGTACGGCCGGTAGGCGTAGAGGGTCGGATCCGAGGTCAGCAGGACGAGGTCCGAGGGTGCCCGGTCGCCGGTCATGTCGTCCACAGCGTCCAGCACGTCGCGGGGCACCGCGGGGAACCCGCGGGCTTCGGCGGCGAACTCCGCATCCTCCCCGGAGACGTGCTGCACCATCTGGACGGCAGCGAGGCCCGCGACCACCACCGCCGCGGCGGTGACGCGGCCACGGGAGCGGTCGGGAGAGGTCCGCACGGCCCACCGGGCCAGCGTCAGCGCGCCGACCACGCCCGCCAGGGCGAGGACGAGGGTGATGATCGGGATCATCCGGAACGGCAGCAGCGTGCTGCCGGTGACCGCCCGCAGCCCCGAGAGCACGTACCACCCGAGGACGGTCACCGCCGTGAGGCCCAGGGCCTGTGCGAGGACGAGCCGTCGATCGGCCGGGGGGAGAGGGCCGTCGGCGTCGGTGTCGGCGACGTGGTCCGTGTCGTGCTCGGCCCCGATCCGCGTTCGCCACGTCGCCGCCGCGCGCTCGGAGGCCCGGCCGGCTCCGTCGGGCCAGACGGTGACGACCAGCCACACCACGCCGATCAGGCACAGTAGCCCGACGGCGGACACCTCGAGCATCGGCAGCGGCCACCGCGAGGCGATCTCGGGCGCGAAGTCGTTGGCCACCGAGGGTTCGGTGTCCGCGCCGCCGAGGGCGGCCAGCAGGAATCGGTGCCAGAACAGCAGTGCGATCACCGCGGAGATCGCCGCCATGGCGGCCAGGCGGCCGAGCAGGGCGAGGACCACCGCACGATCGGTGCGGTATCGCCAGGAATGGATGACGACGACGAGGCCCACCAACAGCGCCGCGACACCCGCGATGAGGGTGTAGCCCAGCGCAGCCCAGCCGAGGTACAGGCCGATCGTCGCGACCAGCGGCCACGTGAGTCCGCGGCTCGTCCGGGATCCCGCTGCGGCGGCCACCCGTGCGCAGAGCAGGAACGTCGCCACGACGACCTGCGGGAGCAGGCAGATGAGGATCCACGAGTAGGGCTCGTAGGCGTTGGTGTGCCCGCCGATGACCGAGGTGACGAGACCGAACACGACGGCAAGCTGCGCGGGGACGAGCCACCGCCAGGCCACGAACGCGATCGCGCCGGCGATGGCCATGGTGACGATGGCGTACGGCTTGTAGAACTCCCAGCCGTCGATGCCCGTGATCCGGGACAGCTGCCCGCCCACCCAGAACCACTGCGGCGGATAGAAGGGCGCGGCGTCGGCGTAGAAGGGGTCGGCGAGGGCGGGGGAGTCGGCGAAGCGGGTGACGTAGGCGACGCGGTTGAGCTGGTCGCCGCCGAGGCCGAACAGGTAGTGCGGCGTGCCGTTCAGCAGCAGTCCGAGGTGGGAGGAGGCCAGGAAGGCCGGCCCGGCGGTTCCGAGCAGCCACAGGGCCCGGCCGCCAGTGGCCCTGCGCAGCAACAGCCACCCGGCGAGGATGACGACCCCCGCGGCGAGGGTCGCGCCGAAGGTCTCGGGCAGCCAGCTGGGTTCGACGAACGGCAGCGCGTCGACTCCCTCGAACGTGAGGGCACCGACCACGGCCGCGACCAAGAGGGCGGCGAGGAATTCGCCGCCCCGGCGGGCGAGCAGACGGACGTCGGTCATGCGTCGGTTTCCGGGTGGCGCGCGGTCACGGCCAAGCCGGTGACGTGGACCGCGACCCCGATGCCGGGGCCGGCGAGGAGCGCGATCGCGGCGCGCACGTCGAGTGGTCCGGGCACGGCGACGAGAAGCGCCGCCGCGGCGACGACCGCGACC
>NZ_JAALDT010000251.1:0-8076 GCF_014144995.1 Dietzia sp. DQ11-71
CGCGATGTGGGCGCACGGTGACCTGCCGTCCGCGCGGGCCCTGGCAGAGGGCCTCGGGCTGGCGCGGACACGCGAACTGCTGAAGATGCGCCGGCGCGCCGCCGGAGGGCCCGCGCTTGCGGATCCGCACCCGTCCGGGGGGATCGAGACAGGAACCCTCGCCGAGGCCGCGTCGGAGGGCGGGTCGCGGTGGCCGGGGATGGACACCCGGGAGGAGTTCCTCCGCGTGAACAACGCCGCGTTCTCGTGGCATCCGGAACAGGGGGGCTGGACGCGAGAGCAGCTCGACGACCGGCTCGGCGTCGACTGGGTGGATCCCGGCGCGGTCTTCCTCGCCGTGGACGCCGCGGGCGAGACGCCGCGGCTGGCCGGATTCCACTGGACGAAGACAGTCGCCGAGCCCGGGCAGCCGGTCGAGGGCGAGGTCTACGTGGTCGCCGTGGACCCGTCTGACCAGGGCAGGGGCCTGGGCGGTCTGCTCACCGCCGTCGGGGTCGAGCACCTCGAGGGCCGGGCCGGGGCGGAGTCGGTCGTCCTCTACGTGGAGGGCGACAACCTCCCGGCCATCCGCACCTACGAGAGGCTCGGTTTCGCCGTCGAGCACCGAGACGTGACGTACGCCTCGCGCTGAATTCCGCGGCGGTCCCGAGGCGAGATCTCAGGATCACCCCAGGTGGGGTACCGCGGGGGGAGGGACGTCTGTCCGGGTGAACAGCCCATGACCAGGGAGTTCATCTCGGGTTCACCTACGTCCTCGGCGTTGTTCACGTCCGCACCCTAGGTTCTCTCCACGTCGGATCGGCGCGTCCCGGTCCGACCCTGCGACCCAGTCGCCGACAACGTGACCCGGTGGAGGTCTCCACCGGATGAACCAAGGAGATTCTGTGGACCTCAAGCGCACCGGTGCCCTGCTCGGGCTGGCCGCCCTGACGACGGCCGGACTGGCCGCCTGCTCCGACGACAACGCGGGGACCAACGACACCGCCCAGAACGTCGCGGGCGTCGAGTGCGAGGGGAAGCCCAACCTCAATGCCTCGGGATCCTCGGCGCAGAACAACGCCATGACGATCTTCGCCAACTCCTACGCCACGAGTTGTGAGGGACAGACCATCGACTACAACTCCAACGGCTCCGGCGCCGGCGTGAAGGAGTTCATCGGTGGACAGACCGACTTCGGCGGTTCCGACTCGGCGCTGAAGGAGGACGAGTACCCCCGGGCCGAGCAGCGTTGTGAGAGCCCCGCGTGGCACCTTCCGGCGGTCTTCGGTCCGATCGCGGTGGCCTACAACCTCGACGGGGTCGAGCTCAGCCTGTCGGGCTCCACCATCGCCCAGATCTTCAACGGTGAGATCACCACGTGGAACGACCCGGCCATCGCCGCGGAGAACGAGGGAGTGGAGCTCCCCGAGCAGGACATCACCGTGATCTTCCGCTCCGACGAGTCGGGTACGACCGACAACTTCCAGAAGTACCTCGTGGCCGCGTCCGACGGCGCGTGGACCCAGGAGGCCGGCAAGACGTTCAACGGCGGCGTCGGCGAGGGCGCCAAGGGCAACGAGGGCGTCTCGGCCGCGATCGGCCAGACCCCGGGGACCATCACCTACACCGAGTGGTCCTACGCCAAGAACCAGGGCCTGTCGATGGCCAAGGTCATCACGCCGGCGGACGCCGAGGGCGTGGAGCTCAACGCCGAGACCGCGGGCACGACCATCGACTCCGCCAAGCTGCAGAACGAGGGGACCAACGACCTGGTGATCGACACCTCGTCCTTCTACGTCCCTGAGGCCGCGGGGGCCTACCCGATCCTCATGCCGACCTACGAGATCGTCTGCTCCGAGTACCCCGACGCCGAGACCGCTGCTGCGGTCAAGGCCTTCCTGAACGTCGCCGTCTCCGAGTCCGTGCAGGGTGAGCTCGAGGGCGAGGGTTACATTCCGGTTCCCGACGCCTTCCGTGGCAAGCTGACTGACGCGATCGACGCGATCAAGTGATAGCCCGGTCGCTGTCCCCGTCCGCGGACGGGGACGGCGACCGACCTCATACAGACCCCCGGAAGACTGAAGGTCCCATGACTGTGCACGACTCCGTCGAACGAGACGTCGACAAGACCGCCGGCCGCCGCGGTGAATGGTCGGAGGACGACCACCCGGGGGCCGGGGGCCGGGGAGACGGCCCACGGGGCCTGCTCACCAACGGGTCGTCCCGGAATATCGACTCCGTCTTCCGGTCGGTCACGGTCGCGGCGGGCGCGATCATCGTCGGGCTCATCGCGCTGATCGGCATCGTGCTGGTCCTCCAGGCGGTGCCCTCCATCCTCCAGGACCAGGTCAACTTCTTCACCAGTTCCGAGTGGAACACGACCGATCCCGACAACCTGAGGTTCGGCATCCTCGACCTGTTGAAGGTCACGGTCCTGAGCTCGGTCTTCGCACTGCTGCTCGCGGTGCCCGTCGCGATCGGGATCGCGACGTTCCTCGTCCAGTACGCGCCACCCCGGATCTCCCGGGCGCTGTCGGCGATGATCGACCTGCTGGCGGCCGTCCCGTCGATCGTGTACGGGATGTGGGGACTCATCGTCCTCGGCCCGTGGATCACCCCCTTCGCCACCTGGCTCAACGAGAACCTGGGGTGGTTCTTCCTCTTCGCCGACGGGAACGTCTCGATCGCCGGAGGCGGGACCATCTTCACCGCGGGCATCGTGCTCGCGATCATGATCCTCCCGATCATCACCTCGATGTCCCGCGAGACGATCCGTCAGACCCCGTCGTTGCACCAGGAGGCCGCTCTGGCACTCGGCGCGACGAAGTGGGAGAAGATCCGGATGACGTGCTTCCCCTACGCCAAATCGGGCATGATCGCCGGGTCGATGCTCGCCCTCGGCAGAGCGCTCGGTGAGACGGTGGCGGTGCTCATCATCCTCCGTGCCTCGAGCTCGGCCAGCGGCCTCTCCCTGTTCGACGGGGGCTTCACGTTCGCGTCCAAGATCGCTTCCGGGTCCGCGGAGTTCAACAACCCGATGTCGACCGGGGCCTACATCGCCGCCGGGCTCGTGCTCTTCCTCCTCACGTTCATCGTCAATCTCATCGCGCGCTCGGTGTCCGGTGGAAAGGTCAACGGCTGATGTCCCAGGTAACCCCCGACCTCGCACGACCGGCCAAGCCGTCCGAGACCTTCCTCCCCGTCTCCGGTGGGCGGAAGGCGAAGAACTCCGTGGCGACGGTCGTGTTCACCCTGTCGTTCATCGTCGCGGTGATCCCGTTGATCGCGCTGCTCTACAAGGTGGTCTCCGCGGGGGCCGAGGCGATCATCAACCCGAACTGGTGGACGAACTCGCTCTTCCTGGTATCGCCGTCGTCGCTCGCCGGCGGCGTCGGTCACGCCATCTACGGCAGCCTCGTCCAGGCGCTCATCGCGGCCGTCATCTCGATCCCTCTGGGTATCGCCGCCGGGATCATGCTCGTGGAGTATCCCGACTCCACGCTGGCGCGACCCACCACCCTCATGGTCGACGTCCTCGCCGGCGTTCCCTCGGTGGTCGCGGCGATCTTCATCTTCGGCATCTGGATCACGATGCTGCAGTTCGAGTTGAGCGCCTTCGCTGTGGGACTCGCGTTGGTCCTGCTCATGATCCCGCTGATCGTCCGCTCCACCGAGGAGATGCTCAAGCTCGTCCCGGATGAGTTGCGTGAAGCCTCGTACGCGTTGGGGGTGCCCAAGTGGAAGACCATCACCAGCGTGGTCATCCCCACCGCGCTGTCGGGGATGATCTCGGGCATCTTCCTGGCGCTCGCCCGGGTGATGGGGGAGACCGCGCCCGTGCTGATCCTGGTGGGGTACACCGCGAGCTACAACTACGACCTCTTCCAGGGCAACATGGCCTCGCTGCCACTGCTGATCTACAACCAGCTGTCCAACCCCAACGACGCCGGTCAGTACCGCATCTGGGGCGCGGCCCTCACGCTCATCCTCATCATCGCGCTCGCGAACGTTCTCGCGGCGTTCGCTTCCAAGGCGCTCGCGCCGAAGACCAAGTAAGGACACATCGGTTCAGATGGCAAAGCGACTCGACCTCGAGAACGTCGATATCTTCTACGGTGACTTCCACGCGGTGAAGGACGTCGACCTCCACGTCCCGCCCCGGTCCGTGACCGCGTTCATCGGCCCTTCCGGATGTGGCAAGTCCACCGTGTTGCGCTCCCTCAACCGGATGCACGAGGAGATCGCCGGGGCCTACGTCAAGGGCTCCATCAAGCTCGACGGGGTGGACATCTACGACAAGAAGATCGACCCCGTCGCCGTCCGGCGGACCATCGGGATGGTCTTCCAGCGCCCCAACCCGTTCCCCACGATGTCGATCAAGGAGAACGTGGTCGCGGGGCTCAGGCTCCAGGGCGTCAAGAACAAGAAGACCCTCGACGAGGTCGCCGAGAAGTCGCTGCGCGGTGCGAATCTCTGGAACGAGGTGAAGGACCGCCTCGACAAGCCCGGTGGTGGGCTCTCCGGCGGCCAGCAGCAGCGTCTGTGCATCGCCCGCGCGATCGCCATCGAGCCGCAGGTACTCCTGATGGATGAACCCTGTTCCGCGCTCGACCCGATCTCGACACTGGCCGTGGAGGACCTCATCGCCGAACTCAAGAACGAGTTCACGATCGTGATCGTCACCCACAACATGCAGCAGGCCGCCCGCGTGTCCGATCAGACCGCGTTCTTCTCCCTCGAGGCCACCGGCATGCCGGGGCAACTGGTCGAGGTCAACTCCACGGAGAAGATCTTCTCCAACCCGGACAACAAGCAGACCGAGGACTACGTGTCCGGCCGTTTCGGCTGACCCGTCCCGGCGCTCACACGGACGTCACTGCCCCGGTACAGGCCTCGAGGCCGGCACCGGGGCAGTGACGTTCCCCCACGTCAGGTCGCGATGTGTCAAGAGTCCCCGGCGGTGCCGTCCCGGCCCGTGGCCTCGTGGCGGGCGATGCGCTCCTTGAAGGTCCGGTCCGTCTCGTTGAACTGGCGCACCAGTTCCTCGCTGGAGGGGGACGGGCGCTCGGGGTCGTCCTCGGGGACGGTGGCGTACTCGCCGGTCGCCAGGAAGATCACGCGCTGGGCGACCTCCACGGCGTGGTCGGCGAAGCGCTCGTAGTACCTGCCCAGGAGGGTGACGTCGACCGCGCAGGCGACGCCCCACTTCCACTCCCGGACGGTGAGCAGGGTGAACAGATGGCGCCGGAGGTCGTCGACGGCATCATCCTGCCGTGCCAGCGTGGCCGCCTGCTCGGCATCACGGTTGAGGAGGACCTCGGTGGCGGAGCGCCCCAGTGAGACCGCCACCCGGCCCATCTCGGCGAGGTAGCCGTTGACGGGCTCCGGCAGGACCGGCTCGGGATGGCGACGGCGGACGATCTTGGCGACGTGTCCGGCGAGGGTGCCCATCCGGACGAGGTCCTGCACGAGCTGGATCGACGTGACCACCTGTCGCAGGTCCCGCGCGACGGGCGCCTGGAGGGCGAGCAGGGCGAAACCCCGCTCCTCGTTCTCGGTCGCCAGCCTGGACATCTCCGTCGCGGACTCCAGGACCTTCTCCGCGGCGACGAGGTCGACCTGGAGCAGGGCGTGGGTCGCCAGCTCCATGTCATCGGTCGCGAGGGAGCACATCCGGGCCATGGACGTGGCCAGGCCCGCGAGTTCTTCGGAGTAGACAAGACGCATGTTGCCAGAATACGCGCATGTCAGGGCGGTCACCGCCGGTGCGGTGAACGACCGGTGAACATTCGTCCGCGGCGGGCTCAGCCGCCCGAGTTCTCGGCGTCCGCGCCCTCGAGCGCGGTGGCGTCGTCTTCCGGGTCATCGAGCCAGCCCTCGGGCAGCAGCACCTTGGAGGGGGAGCCCTGACGCCCCCGCGGTCCGTACCCGTCGGCCGGGAAGGGCTCGTCGGCGGGAAGGTCCGCGAGCAGCTCGGCCAGGTCGTCCAGGGTGCGGACGGCGGACAGGCCGACCCGTTTCTCCGATCCGGCCGGGAAGCCCCGGAGGTACCACGCGACGTGCTTGCGGATGTCGCGCATCCCCTTGTCCTCGCCGTGGTGCTGCGCGAGGAGTTCGCCGTGGCGGTACATGATGCGCGCGACCTCGCCCAGCGCGGGCGGGGTCGGCGCCTCACGACCGTCCAACCGTGCGGCCAGTTCGGAGAAGAGCCACGGACGGCCGAGGCAACCGCGGCCGATCACCACGCCCGCGCAGCCGGTCTGTTCACGCATCCGCACGGCGTCCTCGGCGGAGAAGATGTCGCCGTTCCCCAGCACCGGCACATCCGAGACCGCGCCGACGTGCTCGACGAGCCGGGAGATCTGCGACCAGTCCGCCTCCCCGGAGTACCGCTGGGCGGCCGTCCGTGCGTGGAGCGCGACGGCCTGCGCGCCCTCCTCGACGGCGATGCGGCCGGCGTCGAGATGGGTGTGGTGGGCGTCGTCGATGCCGACGCGCATCTTCACCGTCACCGGGATGTCGGTGCCCTCGGTGGCGCGGACCGCCGCGGCGACGATCGAGCGGAACAACCGGCGCTTGTAGGGGATGGCGGACCCGCCACCACGTCTGGTGACCTTGGGCACGGGGCACCCGAAGTTGATGTCGATGTGATCGGCCAGGTCCTCGTCGACGATCATCTTGGCGGCCGCGTAGGTGTACTCGGCGTCGACCGTGTACAGCTGCAGACTGCGCGGCGACTCGTCCGGGGCGAAGGTGGCCATGTGCAGCGTCCCGGGCTGGCGTTCCACCAGGGCGCGGGCGGTGACCATCTCGCAGACGTACAGGCCGGACACCGAGCCCTGCTGGTCACGCTCGATCTCGCGGCAGAGCGTGCGGAACGCGACGTTGGTGACCCCGGCCATCGGCGCCAGGACGACGGGGGACGCGAGCTCCAGGGGGCCGATGCGCAGTGCGGGGGCCGCGGCGGCGGTGGGTGCGGACATGACCCCGATTCTCCCAGCGGGGCGCGAGCAGGTCCAATGGGCCCGCGCGCCGGGCGGTACATGGTGCCCCCAGTCGGGCTCGAACCGACGACCTGCGGATTAAAAGTCCGTAGCTCTACCAACTGAGCTATAGGGGCGACGGTCACGATACCGTCCTCGTGTGCGGTTGGTTTATCCGCCCGGTGGGCGGTGCCCTACACTGGACCCCGCTGCGGACCGGGGCACCCGGACGTGGCGTGGGCCCCCTTCGTTTAGCGGCCTAGGACACCGGCCTTTCACGCCGGCAGCGCGGGTTCGAATCCCGTAGGGGGTACACATGGTCGAGGTCCCGGTCACCGTCAGGTGGCCGGGACCTCGTGCATTCATGGCCCGCGTGCCTCTGTCGCGACCCTGACGTGCTCGGATACGGCTGGCAGGGGGCCGATTTGCGCAAAGGTCCGGCGGTCCACTAATGTTCTTTCTCGTGCGAAGAGCACGGCCCTGTGGCGCAGTTGGTTAGCGCGCCGCCCTGTCACGGCGGAGGTCGCGGGTTCGAGTCCCGTCAGGGTCGCCAGAGACATACCGGCGCATTCGGTGTTCACCGGGTGCGCCGGTGGTCTTAGGGCCAGGTAGCTCAGTTGGTACGAGCGTCCGCCTGAAAAGCGGAAGGTCGTCGGTTCGATCCCGACTCTGGCCACAACACCGACGAACGCGTCGGAGGGAACCCCCTCCGGCGCGTTCGTCGTTTCGGGGAACGTCCTCCCCTCGTTATAGCGTGGACGCCATGCCATCGACTGCCGCCGAGGTCCCTGACGTGCCGGAAAAGTCCCGTAGGGGACCTCGGTGGGGGATCGTCGCCGCCGTCAGCGGACTCGTCGGCATCCTGCTCGCGATCATCGTGCCGCTGCTGCCGGTCACGCAGACCACCTCCACCGTCAGCTGGCCCGAGGCGGGCACCCTCGAGCCGGTCACCGCGCCGCTCGTCGCGTACTACCCGCTCGACCTCACCGTCGAGGTGCCGTGCACGGCCGTCGGGCAGTTGCCCGACGGCCGCGAGGACGGCGTGCTGGTCTCGACCGCGCCCCGCGAGGCGGGGGAGAACGCGGCGGCCCGCGCGCTCATGGTGTCCGTGGCC
>NZ_JAALDT010000252.1:0-1789 GCF_014144995.1 Dietzia sp. DQ11-71
GGGGGACGGGGCCCGGCCTCGCGCTGGCGCTCGTGCACGCGGTCTCGCCGGCGGCGGTCTCCGCGGCCGCGGCGACGACACTCGTGCTGGGGATGTGCTCCGCGCTGGCGGGTTGACATCGCGCCACCGACGCGAACTACTATGCAACGTAGTAGTAACTGGCCCGCTCGCGGGTCGGTCCCCGTTCTCGATAGCACCCGCAGGAGACCTGAAGTGTCCCGTCGTCCGAGCGTCCCGGTCATCGCGTTGTCCCTCGTGGTGGCCGTACTCCTCGCCCTCGTGGCGATCCTCCTCGCCCGCGAGGTGGGCGGGGGCGAACCGTCGGCCGACGGGTCCGCCGCGGGGACGTCGGAGGTGTCCGACGACCGCCAGACCAGCCCGGAACAGGCCCCCGGCCCGGAGTCCATGGAGGGCATCGCGCGCTTCGAGGAGGGCGACCCGATGGCCATGGGGCCCGTCGACGCACCGGTCGTGATGACCATGTACACCGACTTCCGCTGCCCGTTCTGCGCCAAGTTCTCCCGCGAGGTGGAGCCCGCCCTGGTCGAGGAGTACGTCGAGAAGGGCGACCTGCGGATCGAATGGCGGGACCTGCCGATCTTCGGTGAGCAGTCGATGGCCGCCGCGCGAGCCGGCCGCGCCGCCGCCGACCAGGGGCGGTTCTGGGAGTTCACCGAGGTGGTCTTCGCCGACTCCCCCGACCGCGGTCATCCGGACCTCGGCGAGGAGAAGTTGGTCGGGTACGCCCGCGAGGCCGGCGTCGCCGACATCGAGCGCTTCCGCGAGGACATGACCAGCGACCGGTACGACGAGGCGATCCGGGCCGACTACGAGGCGGCCACCGCACTCGGTGCCACCTCGACCCCGACGTTCCTCATCAACGGCACGGGCATCATCGGCGCCCGCTCCACGGAGACGTTCCGCAACGTCATCGACAGCTCACTCGACGGGTGACGTGGGCCCGATGACCGAACAGATCGGACTGATCGGCGGATTCCTCGGCGGCGTCCTGAGCATCCTCAGCCCGTGCTCGGCCCTGCTGCTGCCCGCCTTCTTCGCCTACGCCTTCGGAACCCGCCGGGTGCTCCTCGCCCGGACCGGGCTGTTCCTGCTCGGCCTCGCCATCGTCCTGGTCCCGCTCGGCGCGGGGGTCGGGGCCATCGGTTCGCTGTTCACCGTCCACCGCGGGACCGTGACGTTGATCGGTGGCCTCGTCGTCGTCGCCCTGGGTGTCTACACCGCGCTCGGGGGCGGCTTCCGGCTCCCCGGACTCTCGGACGCCTCGTCCCGCGTCACGGGCAGCGGCCCCGTGGCCGTCCTCGCGCTGGGCGCCCTCTACGGGTTCGCCGGATTCTGCTCGGGCCCGCTGCTCGGCGGTGTCCTCACCCTGGCGATGGCCGGGGGTTCGCCCGCCTACGGTGCGGCCGTCATGGGCGCCTACGCGGTCGGCATGGTCGTCCCGCTCGCGGTGCTCGCCCTGGCGTGGGACCGGCTGGGCGTGTCGCGTCGGCGATGGATCCGCGGTCGCGACGTCACCCTGGGACCCATCCGCACGCACACCACCTCACTCATCGCCGGGGTGCTGTTCATCGTGGTGGGACTGCTGTTCGTCCTCACCGACGGCACCGCGGCCCTCGGCTCGGTGATGGGAGTGGACGCCCAGTTCGACCTGCAGCTCGCCATCGAGCGCCGGGTCGCGGGGATCGACGACCTGTGGTTCGCCGTCGCCGCGCTGGCCGTGGCCGCCGTCGGCCTCGCGGTGTGGGCGCTACGCGACCGCCGCCGCGCG
>NZ_JAALDT010000253.1:0-1212 GCF_014144995.1 Dietzia sp. DQ11-71
GGGGCGGGCGCCCTCGGCGCGCTGGAGTGGGAGCTGCCCGGTACGGACGGTGCGGGCCCCGACTCCACGGGCGTGGTCGAGGTGGCGGGGCCGCCGGAGACGCTCGCCTTGCTGCTGTGGGGCCGCGTCGGCCCCGATGCCGCGGGCCTGGAGATCACCGGTGATCGCGACGGGCTCGACGCCGCCCTGGAGGCCGGACTGTCCACGTGAGGTTCCCCGCCGCGATGGTCACTCTCACTTCGATGGCCGTCGTCGCCGTCGGCGGGGCGGCTGGCACGTTCGCGCGGGTCGTCGTCTCCGAGTGGGCGCCGCCGGCCCTCACCGTGACGCTCGCGATCAACGTCGTGGGCGCGTTCGCACTGGGGGTCGTCCTCACCGTGCTGCCCGAGGGCGGGGCGTGGCGACGAGAGGGACGACGACAACGACGACGACATCACGCCCGGTTACTGCTCGGCCCCGGTTTCTGCGGGGGGTTCACCACCTACTCGCTCATCGCCCTGCAGGTCTCGACCCTGGCGCGGGCGGGTGATGGGGTCGGCGCGATGGTCTATCCCGCGGCGACGCTCGTGCTGGGCGGTGTGGCCACCGTGCTCGGGATGGCGCTGGGATCGAGGGGTCATGACGGTGGGTGACGCCGTGATGGCGGTGTGGGTCGCGCTCGGCGGGGGCGTGGGCGCGGCCCTGCGCTACGGCGTGGGCCTGGCGGTCGCCGCGCGGTGGCATGGCCGGTTTCCGCTGGGCACGTTCCTCGTCAACGTGTCGGGTTCGTTCGCACTGGGCCTGGTCATGGGGCTGCTGGCCGGACCCACGGGAAGCGGCGGGACGGTGGCCGTGCTGCTGGGCACGGGGGCACTCGGCGGCTACACGACGTTCTCCACGGCCAGTTATGACACCGTTCGCCTGGCCCGCGACGGCCGGTTCCTCACCGCGGTGGCGTACGGGGTGGGGACGATGACAGCCACGGTGGCCGCCGCCGCTCTGGGGTGGTGGCTCGCGGGCTCGTGATGGATCACGACTCGGGCTTGTGGACCACCGGCGCATGGTCCACGGTGGGGTGATGGGGCATCGGATGTTCGTCGCGGTCGTACCGCCCGACGAGGTTCGCGAGGAACTGGAGCGGTTCCTCGAGCCGCGGCCGGGCCTGGCGTGGACCAACCCCGCCCAGTGGCACCTCACCCTGACGTTCTGTCCCGACGTCGACGACTGGCGCCT
>NZ_JAALDT010000254.1:0-5441 GCF_014144995.1 Dietzia sp. DQ11-71
GCCCGCCACCGCGCCGCCCGCGGCCAGCCGCAGGGCGATCGCCACCGCCACGGCTTCGCGGTCGTCGAGCAACAGCGGCGGCAGTCGCCGGCCCGAGCCCAACCTGTACCCACCACCCGCGCCGCGCTCGGATTCCACCGGATACCCCAGGTCACGGAGCCGGTCGACATCACGGCGGATGGACCGCGTGGTCACCCCCAGCTCGGCCGCCAGCTCGTCGCCCGTCCACACCGATCGCCGCTGCAGCAGGTCGAGCAGCCCCAGCACGCGCTGGGTGGTGGGCATCCTGTCCTCGGTCATGCCAGCAGTGTCCCACCCTCAGCGGACCGATCCTGTCCGGATGGGCTGACACGCTGGGCGGACACCACCACCGTCAGGAGATCACCGTGACCGCCACGACCCGTCCCATCGACTGGACAGCCCAGCTCGTCGACCAACTCGACTTCCACTGGAACGGCCAACTGCGGCCTCGCCTGGAGGGCATGACCGACGACGAATACCACTTCTCCCCCGCCGCCGACGAGCGCACCTGGGACGTCCGACCCCGCGGGACCGGCACCGCGCCCATGCAGGGCGGCGAGGGCGAGCACACCATCGACTTCGAGTTCCCCGAACCGGTGCCCGCCCCGCTGACGACCATCGCGTGGCGGATCGGCCACGTCGTCGTCGGCGTCCTCGGCGCCCGGTGGCACTCCCACTTCGGCGGACCGCCCCACGACTACATGACCCACACCTACGCCGGCGACGCCGCGGGCGGACTCGCCCAACTCGATCGCACCTACGCGGGCTGGATGGAGGGCGTGCGGGCGCTCGACGCCGAGGCCCTGGCCGCCCCCGTGGGCGAGGCCGAGGGCCCGTGGGCCGAGTACTCCATGGCCGCCCTGGTGCTGCACATCAACCGTGAGGTCATCCACCACGGCGCCGAGATGTGCCTGCTCCGCGACGTGTACGCCCACACCCATTGACACGGCGGCGCCGCCGTCGTCCCCGACCGACGCCGTCGTCCTGCTGCCCGCCACGAACACCAGACACACGAGGAGTCGTCATGCCCCTGTTCCCCGCCACCCGCGACACCGAGCGAGAGAACCTGCTCGAATGGATCGACGCCGAACTGGTCAACGCCCGGTCGATCGTCCACGGCCTCACCGGCGACCAGCTGCGCGCCTGCCCCCTGCCCACCAGCGAACTGACGCTGGGCTGGCTCATCCTGCACATCGGCGAGGTCGCCGAGAGCTGGACGGCCCGCGCCGCCGCCGCGCCCGACGCGCCCGCGACCGGGCGGTCGCTGCCGGAGGCGTTCGCCTGGGCCGAGACCGTCAACCGGGTCGACCCCGACGCCACCGCCGAGGAGATCCTCGCCGAATTCGACCGGCGGCACTCCGCCGCCCTCGACAACCTCCGGACGTGCGACCTCGACGCCCCGGTGCCGGTACCCGCCGAGATGCCGTGGTTCCCGCCCGGCCAGCCGTCGTTCAACGGACGCTGGGCGGCGATGCACGCGCTGAACGAGATCGCCCGCCACTCCGGACACGCCGACATCCTGCGCGAGGCGATCGACAGCCGGACGATGTACGAGCTGATCGCCGAGGACCAGGGCATCGACATGTCCTACATCGGAGCCTGGTTCGCCGCGCACCCTGAGGTGCCGGCCCCGCAGTGGTGACCGGCGGGAGTGGGGGCCGGCGGGAGTGGGGGCGCCGGGGTGGCCGGCCCTCGGTGGCCGGCGGCGGGCTCAGTCCTCGTCGTACCAGCCGTCGAACGTGGTGAACTGGCCCTCGATCATCCCGGCGACCGCTCCCGGTTCGGGGATGAGTTCGGCGTCGGTGGCGATCCCCACGGAGACCGTGCCGTCGTAGCTGAAGATGCAGATCCCCAACGCCTGGTCGCCGCTCATCGGCACCCACCCGAGCATCCCCGACACCGGCGTGCCGGCCAGCGAGACGGTGGAGACGGGCCCGGGCACCGAGGTCAGCTGGCCGACGGTCTTGTTGGCGAACAGGTCGATCACCGCGTGCGCCACAGGGCCGGGCGTGACGGCCACCGTGAGCATGGTGGCGAAGTTGACGTGCGGCTCGAGGGAATAGCGCACCCGCGTCATCGACGTGGTGATCGCCTCGATGAGCTCGTCGGTGTCGTCGACCCACAACGGGAGTCTCATGAGGATGAGCGTGATGTGGTTACCCAGTTCCTCCGGCAACTCGTCACCGACCGGGGAGACCGCCATCGGCACCATGAGATTGATGTCGGAGACCCGCCGGTCGCCCTGGGCGTCGAGGTACTCGGTGAGCGCCTTGGACACGGCGGCCAGCATCACGGTGGTGACGGTCGTGTCGTGCACCTTCGCCACCCGCTTGACCGCCGCCAGGTCGAGCCCCGCGATCCAGGAGACCTTCTTCTCCGCGTGCGCCTTTCCGCTCCAGGACAGTTCGGGGGATCGCGGCTCGAACAGCAGACGGAAGACGCCCCGGTAGGTGTTGGCGGTCCGGTTCTCCGCGTTGATGTTGTCCGTCAACGACTCCACGACGCGCGTCGGGACCCGCGTCAGTGACCGACCGGGTGCCGCGACGTCCCGCGCCAGGCGGGCCAGCGTCAGCGGGAACCGGACTGTGGCGCCGGTCAGCCCCCGGGCGATCCCCCACGAGTCCTTGGCCAGTCCGGCACCGGCCCCGGTGACCGCCCCGAGCATGCCGCCGCCGGAGGGCGCGAGATCCCGGCCGACGCTGGGCAGGGACGAGTCGTCCTCGTGGTCGCACAGACCCAGCACGAGCTGGGTGAGCCGGATCCCGTCGACGACGCCGTGCTGGACGCGGAACAGGATCAGCGCCCCCTCCTGCTCGCCCTCGTGCCCGTGGTAGCCCTCGATGTACTCGGCCCGCCACAGCGGTTGCCCCTTCGGCAACTGCACCGCCATCTGCTCGGCGATGTAGGCCTCGGCCTCGGCGCGACCGCCCGGCTCGGGAAGCCTGCTGCGCACGAGGTGGTTCGAGATGTCGTAGTCGGGGTCGTCGACCCAGTACCAGCGGCGGCCCCGGCGGACCGGGATGCGGTGGAACACCGGGTGGGCCTCGACCATCCGCGTCTGGATGGCCCGGGTGACCTCATCCCAGTCGGGGATCTCGGCGAACCACACCAGACAGTTGATGTACATGAGGTTGTCCGGGCGGTCCATGAGCAGCCACAGCTGGTCGCGCAGGGGGATCCGGATCCCGTCGTTCGCCGCCATAGCCCCGGCTCCTCTCGCTCGCCGACCAGTCAACGCCGACCGCTCACTCTTGCACCCGTCGATTCGTCCCCACGCTAGAGCAGCGTCGACATGCCCCACCGGGCTATGACCGAAGCGGCAACGCAAACGGCGGCACAATGGGCGGATGCGCATCGTTCACACCCCGGATGATCCCCCGGCCAAGGGCATGTACGCCCTGCTCACCGCGTCGATCACACCGCGCCCGATCGCGTGGGTGTCGACGATCTCGGCGGACGGGGTGCCCAACCTCGCGCCGTATTCTTTCTTCACCGTCGCCTGCGCCGACCCGGCGATCCTGTCCGTGACCTCGATCGGGCGAAAGGACACCTATCGCAACGTCGTGGAGACGGGCGAGTTCGTGGTGAACATCGGCACCGAGTCGCTGATGGAGGTCATGAACGCCACCTCGGCGCCCGTCGGCCCGGAGGTCGACGAGTTCGAGATGCAGGGGCTGACCGCCGACCCCTCGGACGTCGTCGCGCCGCCACGGGTCGCCGAGGCGCCGATCGCGTTCGAGTGCGTGCGCCATGACGTGATCGACCTGGGCACCAGCGCGATGCTGCTCGGACGAGTGGTGAGCGTGACCATCGACGACGAGATGCTCGCCGACGACGGTCTGCCCGACTTCGGATCACTGCTGCCGCCGTCTCGGTTGGGCCGCCACCAGTGGGGATACGCCCCGCGCACGCGCGAACTGCCCCGGCCGAGGAGGTGAGTGGGTCCCGGAGGTGACCGGCCCCGCGTCCGGCCGCGCCTCCAGCAGCAGCCCGTGCGTCGGCCGCCGTTGCAGCACCCGCCCCAGTCGCACTAGCCCTGTCGCAGTAGCTATGCCGCAGCTGCCCCTGTTGCAGCCGCCCCTGACCATGGCGTCTCGCGTGCACCGCGGTGTGGGCGGGACGCCATGGTGGCACGCGGCTGGGCCGCGCGGCTGGGGCGCGGGCGGTGCATAGCCGGTCAAGTAGCCGACAGTCCGTCAAGTAGCCGACAGTCCGCCGAACTCCTTCCGACGCGTCTGCCCATGACCGCCCGCGCCCCGGAATCCACAACCCCGGCCATCTCCACAGGCCGAGCCGGAAGCGGCCCCCGCTGCGACGATCCCCGCCTCCCCCAGCGCAATACTGCCTGGACATGAGCACCGATCACTCCCGCCCAGTCGTCATGTCCGCAGCCGAACTCCTCGCGCGCGGGTACAGCCGCCGAGCACGAGAACACGCCGAACGAACGGGTCAGCTCCACCGCGTTCGCCACGGCGTCTACGCGCTCGCATCGGACGTCCCCACCGGCCCCGACCAGGCCGAGGCCATACTCGAGATGCGCTCGCGGGCCGCGGCGGGGAGCATCAGCCCGGGGACTGCGATGTCCCACACGTCGGCCCTCGTGTTGCACGGCCTCCCCGTCCACGGAATGGATACCCTGCGGGTCACCACCACCAGGCACCGCCCCGGGAGCGGGAGCAGGCGCAGGAAGAACACGATCTGCCACAATCTCGATCTCGCCGACGTCGTGACCGAGGTGGACGGGATCCCGGTGACGACCCCGGCGCGGACGATCGTCGACGTCGCGCGGTCGAGTCCCTTCACCGGCGCGGTGTGTGCGGCGGACGAGGCGTTGCGTCGCAATCTGTGCAGCTCGGGCGACCTGGCGTCAGAGCTCGAGGCAGCTGCCGGCAGGGTCGGCATCGCGAGGGCCCGGGCGGTGGTGGCGTTCGCCGATCCGGGCGCCCAGTCTGTCCTCGAATCGGTCAGCAGGGTCACTATCAGCCGCGCCGGTCTGCCGATGCCGCAACTCCAGCGGGAGTTCATCTTCCCGGACGGGACCTCGACCTTCGTGGACATGTACTGGGAAGAATGGGGGCTCGTCGGCGAGGCTGACGGGTCGGGGAAGTACGGGATCGACGACGGCGAGGGGTCCGTCCGCCAGAAGCTGCGCGACGAGAAGAAGCGGCAGAACAACATCGAAGCACTGGGCAACATCTTCCGGCGTTGGCAGTGGGAGGACTATCTGCGCGGCAGGATCGTGCCCATCATCTGCGAGGCGATGAGGATCCAGAATTCCCTCGGACGGGGCCCGGGCCGCGCAGCGTGACCTCGGGCCAGCGCCCGGCGCCCCCGCCCCCGCCGATGACGTCTCGCTCCCGGGCATGGCGTCTCGCTTCCGGGCCTGGCGTCTCGCGCCCGGCGCGGCGTCGAAATCCCCC
>NZ_JAALDT010000255.1:0-1099 GCF_014144995.1 Dietzia sp. DQ11-71
CAGGCGCGGTGGGCGGCTAGCGCTCAGCGCTTGCCGGTGGGCGGTTGGCGGTTGCCGGTTAGCGGGGGCCGAAGAGGCGGTCGCCCGCGTCGCCGAGGCCGGGGACGATGAAGGCGTTCTCGTCGAGGCGCTCGTCGATCGTCGCGGTGACCAGGGTCGCGGCCAGCCCGGAGGCGCGCACCGCCTCGATCCCCTCCGGCGCACACAGGACGCACACCACGGTGACCCCGGTCGCGCCGCGCGCCGCGAGCGTCTCCAGCGTCGACACCAGCGATCCGCCCGTCGCGAGCATCGGGTCCAGGACCACGACGTGACGTCCGGCCAGGTCCTCGGGCAGCGAGCACAGGTACGACACCGGCTGGTGGCTCTCCTCGTCGCGCGCGAGGCCGATGAACCCGACCTGCGCGCCCGGCATCAGACGAGTGGCCGGATCCAACAGGCCCAGGCCCGCCCGCAGCACCGGCACCACGAGCGGCACGCCGTCCACCGCGACCGCGGTCGTGTCCGTGATCGGGGTGCTCACGGTGACCTCGGTGGTCGGTACCGACCGGAAGGCCTCGTAGCAGAGCATGGTGCCGAGGGCGTCCATCGCGGCGCGGAACCCGGCCGTGTCGGTGGCGGAGTCGCGCAGCGTACGGAGCCGGTCCCCGACCAGCGGGTGATCCACGACGGTGATGTCCATGCCCGTCAGGATTCCATACGGAGGAAATCCCGGACCGGCTGGAACCGGATCGTCTTCTCGACGCGTCGAACCCTGTGACGGGACGAGAGAGAACGACGAGGGGACGCAGGACATGACGGACGGGGCGATCGACGTCCATGTCGACGGTTTACGCGAACTGGGAACGGGGCTGACCACCCTGGCCGACACGCTGGGGGGTGCGCTCGAGGCGGTGGACGGGCTGCCGATCGAGGCGGTGACGCCCGTGGTCGGGCCCGTGGGCGCCGACTTCATGTCCGCGCTCATGGCGGCGACCGCGCGGCACCGCGAGGTGTTGGCCGGGCTCACGCGGGTCACCGACGCCGCCGGGGAGCTCGTGTTGGAGACGGCCAGGCTCTTCGACGAGTCCGACGCCGCCGGCGCTGCGGCGATCGGCGC
>NZ_JAALDT010000256.1:0-6073 GCF_014144995.1 Dietzia sp. DQ11-71
GGCCGCCCGGGCCTGCGCCGCCACCGGAGCGCGACTGGCGGAGTACCCGGTGTGGACCTGGCACTGGGCCGAGCCCGGCGATCGGCGCGTGCCCTGGGACCGGCGGCGCCGCGTCGTACTCACCGACACCGAGCTCGCCGCCAAGCAGGCGGCGGTCGCGGAGTTCGTCACCCAGGTCGCTCCGCTGTCCGATCGGCCGGGGGACGAGGCGATCCTGCCCGACTGGATCCTCGACCGCCTGGTCACGCGCTCCGAGACGGTGTTCTGGTGAGCACCCCGGGCCACTACTTCGAGGAGATGTACTCCGGGTCGGCAGACCCCTGGGACTTCGCCGGCTCCTGGTACGAACTGCGGCGCTACGGGCTCCTCGTCGCCTCTCTCCCCGAGCAGCGGTACCGCGTGTGTTTCGAGCCCGCCTGCTCGGTGGGGGTGCTCACCGAGATGCTCGCCGGGCGGTGCGACGAGGTGCACGCGGTGGACGTCGTCGACTCCGCCGCCGGGCAGGCCCGCGCGCGCATCGACCGCGCGGGGTTGGACCACGTGCACGTGCGCACCGCCGACGCGTTGGACCCGTGGCCCAGGCGGTCCTGCGACCTGTTGGTGCTCTCGGAGTTCCTCTACTACACGCCGGCCGACGGGCTCGACGAGCTGCTCACCGCACTGCTGACGCTGGCCGAACCCGGCGGGACCGTCGCGGCCTGCCACTGGCTGGGGCGGTCGGACGACCACGCCTGCCACGGCGAGGACGTCCACGCCGCACTCGCACGCCGCACCGACCTCACGCGGATCGTCCACCACCGCGAGGAGCACTTCCTCCTCGAGGTCTTCCGCCGCACCTGATTCCCGGCTGCAGCTAGTCCGGCTGCAGCTAGTTCGGCTCCGCCTCCGGCTGCGGTTCCGGCTCCGAAGCCGGCGCCTCAGCCTCCGCCTCGGCCCGAGTGACGAGGTGCACTATCGCCTCGGCATGGAGCCGGAACAGTTCGGTCACGTCGGCGTCCCCGGTCAGGGACGCGAGGAAAATCCCGTCGCCGCCGGCGAGTGCATAGGTGGCGAGGACCCGGGCATCCGCCTCGGGTAGCCGCGGACGGACCCGCCGGAACTCCGCCGCGATGCGCTCCAGGGCGTCCCCGCGCAGGCGCAGATAGATTCCCCGGGCGGCCGGCTCCACGGGACGCCGCTCCAGCGCCAGCATCAGGCCCAGCCGGAGGAAGTCCGGGGACTCGCGGAACGTCCGGGCCACGCCCAGGCAGAAGGCGGTCACGCGCTCCCGGAGGGCTTCACCCTCCCCGCGGGTGACCTGACCCAGCCACAGCTCGACGCTCTCCTCGACAACCGCCGCCAGCAGTGCGTCCTTGTCCGCGAAATGCCAGTAGATCGAGCTCGCCGGGAGCCCGCTCGCCTTACTGACCTGCGCGATCGAGGTCCCCTCGTACCCGCGTTCACCGGCCACCGCGGCGGCCGCCTCGATGATCCTTTGCCGGGACTCCCGGCCCTTGGCACGGGTGCGCCTGCCCGTGGTCCCCGTCGGCTTCCCCGCCATCCGCTCCCCCGCTCCCTGTGTCCGGCGACTCATTGCGAATCGCCCCGGATCACACTTACCGTAGTGATCACTACAGTACCGCGCGGCGGCAGACGTCAGCGCAGGAAAGGTGGAGAAATGATCGAATCACTGACCCGGAACTGGTGGATCCAGCTCATCCGCGGAGCACTGGCGATCGCCCTGGGCGCGACCGCACTGGCCTCCCCCACCACGGGCATGACGCTCGCGGTGTTCCTCGTGGCGGCCTTCGCCATCGGTGACGGCGCCATGACCGTGACGACCGGAGTGGCACTCCCGGACCGGACCCCCGGCCGCGGTGGCCTCATCCTCGCCGGCGCCGGATTCATGACCCTCGGGCTGGTCGTGCTGTTCTGGCCCGGCATCTCGGCCACCGCGTTGGTTCTGCTGTTCGCCGCCTGGTTGGTGGCCTCCGGCGCCCTCGTCGCCTACGGCGCCCAGACCCTGCGCTCCGAGATCCCCGACTCGTGGGTCATGGTGACGCTCGGCGTCGTCCTGGCGGTGGTGGGACTCGGGCTGGGCGTCGTGGGCCCGGCGGCGGTCGACACGGTCGTCACCTTCGCCGGCTGGTTCGGTCTCGCCGTCGGCGCGGTCATGGCCGCTGTGGCGTTCCGTCTCCGCGCCGACTCCGACCGGCTCGAGCGCCGGGTGGCCGTCGCAGCCTGAACCGCGCCACCCTCATCCACCGGCAGAGTCCGTCGCCCGACCGTGCCGTGCCCGGCCTCGCGCGACGGGGAGCGACCTACTACGGGCTTCCGGGCCCCGGGCGCATGTCGCGCCCCTGCGGCGTGCCACCGGGGTGGCTCGGCCCGCCGTACTTCTCGAGGACGTCGACCTCGAGCGTCGGCGAGGGATCGAGATGCGAGAGGCCGTTGAAACAGAGGTTGACGATGTGCGCGGCGACCTCTTCCTTGGGCGGCGTGCGGGCGTCGAGCCACCACTGGGCGGTCCCGGAGACCATCCCGACCAGGGCCTGCGCGTACACACTGGTGGTGATGGGGTCGAACCCGCGGGCGACGAACTCCTCCTCGAGGATGTAGGTCACGCTGGCGGTGGCGTCGTTGAGCAGGGTCGAATACGAGCCCCCACCCACGGGGGACGATTCGCGCACGAGAATACGGAAACCGTCCGTGCGCTCCTCGACGTAGCGCAGCAGCGCCATCGCCGCGCGCTCGATGCGCCGCCGCGACCCCTCGCCCTGCAGCGCCTCGGTGATCTCCGCGCCGAGGTAGGCGAGCTCGCGGTCGCACACGACCGCGTAGAGCCCCTCCTTGCCTCCGAAGTGCTCGTAGACCACCGGCTTGGACACCCCCGCCGCGGCGGCGATGTCCTCCACCGTCGCGGCGTCGTAGCCGTTCTCGGCGAAGATCCGTCGGCCGACCTCCACCAGCTGCTGCCGCCGCTTGGCGGCGGACATCCTGGTCCTCGGTGTCGGTACGCCCGCGCCCGTCATGCCCCACCCCTTTTTCTGATACCCCGAGGATAGCCACGCGCGAATTCCGCTCCCCCCGACCGGCGGCAACACTGCTGCTCACGGCGGCCAGGGCCCATCGGTGCGCAGGTGCGCACCGATGGGCCCGATCTCATGTGCCAGACTGGTGACGGCCCGTTCGCGGGCCGTTCCCCCGTGGTGTAATCGGCAACACTCCTGATTTTGGTTCAGGCATTTCAGGTTCGAGTCCTGGCGGGGGAGCTAGAAGATCCCGCCGAAGATCCCCACGGCCAGCACCAGCAACAGGATCGCGATGATCGCGAACACCGCCAACGCCGGTTGCCGTGCGCGCCGCGGCTTCTTCTCCACCTCGGCATCGGGCTGGAAGGCCGGGTCCTGCCCGGGCTGCCCGGGTCCGTTCATTCCGGTCACGTGAATCGCTCCTCTTCCATCCGGGCGTAGGCCTCCAGCAGCTCGAGGGCGTGCTCTCCGGCAACACCCTCCGCGCGCAGGCCCGTACGCATCGACTCCACCATCTCCCTACCGTGCGGGAACGGCGGCAGCAACGGAATGTCCGGGTCGGTGATCGCGTCGATCACGGTCGGCCGGTCCGCCAGGAACGCCTCCTCCAAGGCGGGCACGAGCTGCTCGGGGTCCTCGACGCGCACCCCGCGCAGCCCCAGCAGTTCGGCGTAGCCGGCCACGTCGAACGGCGGCACGTCCTGCGACCGGGCGAACCGCGGCTGGGCCTCGCTCTCGCGCTGCTCCCAGCTCACCTCCGCCAGGTCCCGGTTGCTGAGCACCACGATCACCATCGTCGGGTCCTCCCAGCTCGGCCACGCCTCGGAGACGGTGATGAGCTCGTTGATCCCCAGCATCTGGATTGCCCCGTCGCCGGCCAGGACCGCGACGGGCTTGGCGGGCGCGGTGGCCTTGGCGGCGATCGCGTACGGGATCCCGCAGCCCATCGACGCCAGCGTGCTCGACAGGTGCGCAGGGACGGTCGTCGGCAGGCTGACCTGTCGGACGTAGTGGTAGACGCTGCTGCCCACGTCCACGGCGAGCCGCGCATCGTGCGGCAGGCGCTCGCCCAGTCGCCGCGCGACCAGCTCCGGGTTCAGCCCGCGCGCCGGCACCTCGGAGCGCATGCGGGAGATCTCCCACCACTGCCCCACCCACTTCTCCACGTCGCCGCGCCAGGCGGAGCGGTCGCGGTCGGCCACGCGTCCGGTGAGTTCGCGTAGTGCGGCCGCGGCGTCGCCCACCATGCCGACCTCGATCGGATACCGGTTGGCCAGGTGCACCGGGTCGAGGTCGATCTGCACGGCCCGCGCCTGCCCGGGCTCCGGGTAGAACTCGGTCCAGGGGTCGTTCGATCCGACGATGAGGAGGGTGTCGCAGTTCTGGAGGATGCGCGCGCTCGCCGTCGTCCCCAGATGGCCCATGGTCCCGCCCACCACCGGCGAGGACTCGTCCACGTAGGGCTTACCCAACAGGCTCATCGTCCCGCCGGCGTCCAGGCGCTCGGCGAGTTCCATCAGCTCGGCCTGCGCACCGGCGACGCCGCGCCCGGCCAGGATCGCGATCCGCTCCCCCGCGTCGAGCACCTCCACGGCGCGCGCCACGTCGTCGTCGCGGGGGGTGGTGACCCCGTGGGTCCATTCGGGGGCGGTGACCACCACCCCGTGCTCCTGGTCGAGGTCCTCGCCCAGCTCCGGGGCCTCGGCGTTCTGCACGTCGTGGGGAAGGATGACGACGACGGGGGTCCGGTGCGTCAACGCGGAGCGGAACGCCCGGTCGATCACCATGGGCGCCTGCTCGGCCGACGACACCGTCTGCAGGTACGGCCCGGCCACGTCCGCGAAGACGTTGCCGAGGTTGATCTCCTGCTGGTAGCCCGACCCGAGCACGCTGGTGTGCTGCTGCGCGACGAGCGCCACCACGGGCACGCTGTCGAGTTTGGCGTCGTACAGGCCGTTGAGCAGGTGTATCGCGCCGGGGCCCTGCGTGGAGGTCATCACCCCGACCGCGCCCGAGTACTTGGCGTCGGCCACCGCCATGAACGCCGCCGACTCCTCGTGGCGGGCCCGCCCGAACGTCGGGGCGATCTCGGCGCGCTGCAACGCGCCGAGCAGCGGGTTGTTGCCGTCCCCGGCGTAGCCGTAGATCCGTTCGACGTCCCAGGCCACCAACCGTTCGACGACGAGGTCGGCCACCGTCCTGTCCGTGGTCATACGCGTGCCCCTTCCGCTCGTCAGCCGTAGTGGCCCCACCGTAGGGGGCGCACCCGCGGCCCTCCACCGGTCATGGTGGCGCGGGCCCGCGGAACCGGTTGTCCGGCGGGTGGGGTGGCCCTATCGTCCGGGCATGGACACCGATCTCAAGGCACTCGCCCTGGTGTGCTCGCTCAAGGCCTCGCCCGCCGAGTCGAGCAGCGACCTCATCGCCCGGCAGGTCCTCGACGAACTCGCCGGTCACGGCGTCACCGGGGAAACCGTCCGGGTCGCGGACTTCGACGTCCGTCCGGGGGTCGACGACGACATGGGCGGCGGCGACGAGTGGCCCGCCATCCTCGAGAAGGTCCGAACCGCCGACGTCCTCGTGTTGTCCACGCCGACGTGGCTCGGCAATCCGTCCAGCATCGCGCAGCGGGTGCTGGAGCGTCTCGACGCGCAGCTGTCGGCCACCGACGACGAGGGCCGTCCCGCGATGTTCGGCAAGGTCGCCGTGGTCGCGGTGGTGGGCAACGAGGACGGCGCGCACAAGATCGTCGCCGACATGTTCCAGGGCCTGAACGACATCGGGTTCACGATCCCGGCGCAGGGCTGCACCTACTGGAACAACGAGGCCATGAACCCGGTGGACTACAAGGACCTCGACTCCACGCCGTCGGCCGTGGCCTCGACCATCACCACGTTGTCGTCCAACGCGGTGCACCTGGCGCGGTTCCTCCGCAGCGAGCAGTACCCGGCGGTCTAACCCTTGGTGCTCCGCTCGACCGCGCTGCGGACGGTGTAGCGCAGGAACGCCGGGAAGGCGATCGCGCAGATCACCACGCCGATCACCACCAGCACGCCACCACC
>NZ_JAALDT010000257.1:0-6000 GCF_014144995.1 Dietzia sp. DQ11-71
GTCGGCGAGCATGGCGTCCGCGTCCTCGCGCGCCTCGCGCAGGGTGCGGTCCGCCTCGGCGTCGGCGGCGGCGACCGTCTCGCGGGCGGTGGCATCGGCCTCCGCGAGCACCCTGTCGCGCTGGTCCAGCACGTCCTGGGCGTCGTCGAGTTCGCCGGGGAACGAGTCACGGATGTCGTCGAGCAACAGCAGGGACTCGTGCCGGGGCACCACGCAGTTCGCGGTCATGGGCAGACTGCGGGCGTCCTCGATCATCGCGTTCAGCTCGTCGAGGGCCTGGAACACTCGGTACACGCTCGTCCCTTCACCGGATCGTCACTCTTGCCCCACCAGTGTGCCCGCAACACAGGTCGCCGGGCCGGTGCGTGGGCGGTGTGTCCGGTAGGTCCGGCGGGCCGACGCCGCTTGCCCCGCCCCTCCCCGTCAGCCCAGGCGCTCCGTCAGGGCGCGGGCGACCGGCTCCGGCAACAGGTGGGACACGTCGCCGCCGAGTCGGGTGACCTCGCGGCACAGCGAGGAGGAGACGAACGCCAGGTCGGCCCGGGTGGGCAGGAAGACGGTGTCGATCTCGGCGATCGAACGGTTCATGTGGGCCATCGGCAACTCGTAGTCGTAGTCGGTGGAGTCGCGCAGACCCTTGATCACCGCGGTGGCACCCTGATCGCGGCAGTAGTCCACGAGCAGTCCGTAGAAGCTGTCCACCCGCACCCCGGGAATGTCGGCACAGACCTCGTCGATCATCGCCTTGCGCTCGTCGATCGAGAAGGTGCCCTGCTTGTTGGGGTTGGCGACCACGCACACGATCACGTCGTCGAACAGCGCGGCGGCTCGCCGGATGATGTCGAGGTGCCCGAGGGTCACCGGATCGAAGGAGCCTGGGCACACGACGGTGGTCATGGGGCGACCGTATCAACAGGCCGGGCCATCTCCACGGCGGTCTCGCCGTAGGTGCGCTCGAACACGACCTCGTACCCGCCCGGCCACCGCACGGCCGGGTCCCGCTTCGACCGCTCCCACACGACGAGCGCGTCCTCCGCGAGCCACCCCCCGGCGAGCAGGGCCTCCAGCACCGGTTCGTCCAGCTCCGCTGACCGCTCGTACGGAGGGTCGGCCAGGACGAGGTGGAATCCGCCCTCGAGGGGGCACCGGCCACGGACCGCGGCGGGTAACGCCGCGCGCTTCACGGTGAGGCGGAGCGGGGACGACGACGATGAGGACGACGACGACAACGACGACGACGCGCCCGCCGTGTTCTTCTTCAGGCACGCCACCGCGCGCTGGTTCTCCTCGACGAACCACGCCACGTCGGCTCCCCTGGAGACAGCCTCGAACCCGAGTGCGCCGGAGCCCGCGAACAGGTCGAGAGCGGCGGCGCCGTCCAGGTCGATCCGACTTCCGATGGCACTGTAGAGCGCCTCGCGGACACGGTCCGTGGTGGGCCTGGTGCCGGCCGGCGGCACGGTGATCGTCAGCCCGCGCAGACGGCCGGAGATGATGCGGGTCATGTCTTCCCTGTGGTCGTGGGTCAGTATCTGAACAGGTAGTCGGATTCCTCGGAACCGGCCAGGCGGCGGACCCGCTCCGCGAGCGCCGGGTGGGCGTGCAGCCCCGGGTCGGACTCCAGGATCTGTTCGGCGTGGCGCCGGGCGATCTCGATCACCTCACCGTCGTCCACCACCGACAGCAACCGCAACGCCGAGAGGGCACCGGACTGGGCGTCCCCGAGGACATCGCCCTCGCGGCGCTGCACCAGGTCCAACTGCGCCAGCACGAAGCCGTCCGTCGTGGCCGCCACGGCATCGAGCCGCTCCATCGAGCGACCCCCGGTGCGGGAGTTGGTCACCAGCAGGCACAGGCCGGGCAGTCCGCCCCGACCGACGCGGCCACGCAGCTGGTGCAGCTGACTCACGCCGAAGCGCTCGGCGTCCATGACCACCATGACGGTGGCCTGGGGAACGTCCACACCGACCTCGATCACGGTCGTGGAGACGAGGACGTCGAGAGCGCCGGCCGCGAACGCCGCCATGGTGGCGTCCTTCTCCTCCGGCGGGAGTCGGCCGTGCATGAGTCCGATCCTCAGTCCCGCCAGGGGCCCGGTGGAGAGGTGCTCGTGCAGCTCCACGGCAGCGGCCAACGGCGGTCGGTCGCTGCCGTTGTCGTCGTCGCCCTTGTCGGCGCCGCCGCCCTTCTCGGGGTCGTCGGCGTCGATCCGCGCGCACACCACGTACGCACGGTGGCCGGCCTCCACCTCCTCGCGCACCCGCTCCCAGGTCCGCTGGAGCCACCGCGGCTTCTCCCTCGCCGGGACAACGGAGGTGGAGATGGGGCGACGCCCCCCGGGGAGCTCCTGGAGCTCGGACACCTCCAGGTCCCCGAACACGGTCATGGCGATGGTCCGCGGGATCGGGGTCGCGGTCATCACCAACAGGTGGGGAACCAGTCCCTCGCGCCCCTTGGCGCGCAGTCGGTCGCGTTGCCGAACGCCGAAGCGGTGCTGCTCGTCGACCACCACCAGGCCGAGGTCGAAGAAGTCCACCGTGTCCTGGATCAACGCGTGGGTCCCCACGATGATCCCGGCCTCCCCGGTGACGATGTCGAGCAGGGCCGCGCGCCGCTGGGCCGTGGACATCGACCCGGTGAGCAGCACCACGCGGGTGGCCTGCTCGGCCGCTCCCAACCTGCCGCGCTCACCGAGATCGCCGAGCATCGCAGTCAGTGAACGGTGATGCTGGACCGCCAGGACCTCGGTGGGGGTCAGCATCACGCACTGCCGCCCGGCGTCGACCACCTGGAGCATCGCCAACAACGCCACCACGGTCTTGCCCGAGCCGACCTCGCCCTGCAGGAGCCGGTTCATGGGCTCGTCACGGGTCAGGTCCGCCGAGATCTCCTCCAGTACCGACGCCTGTCCGCCGGTGAGCTCGAACGGCATCCGGGCCTCCATGGCCGCGCGGAGCCCGTCCCCGCGCACCGGGCTGGCCGGCGCCGGGTCCCGCGCGGCGAACCGGCGCCTGGCGCCGAGCAGCAACTGCAGCGCGAGTGCCTCGTCGAAGCGCAGCCGGTACCCGGCCCGATCCTTGTCCCGGGAGTTCTCGGGTAGGTGGGCCTTACGCAGTGCCTCGTCGAGGTCCATGAGGCCCGCCACCGACCGGACCGTGTCGTCGAGCGGGTCGACCACCGGCACCAACGCCCGCAGGGTGGTGACCACCGCGCCGAGCAGGTCCCAGGAGGTGACCCCCTCCTTGGCCGCGTACACGGGCAGCAGTGGCCGGTCGAACAGGCTCGGTCCGCCCTCGGCGTCGATCTCCGCGGCCAGGCGGGCCAGCGCCGCGAGGTCGCCGGACCCCTTGAGCTGGCCGCCGGGGCCGGTCACCGGACGCAGGACGAGGAACTCGGGATGCTTGAGGTCCAGTGACCGGCGGAAGCGGGAGACGGTGCCGTCGAACATCGCCAGCGTCCCCACCGGGAGCATGAACTTGATCTTGCGCCCGGCGAAGAACACGACCCGGAACGTGGTGTCGCCGTCCTCGACCGTCAGCGTGAGCATCTCCCGCGTCTGCCGCTGCTTGGTCTGGTAGGTGCGGGTCTGCGCGGTGGTGACCTTGCCGATCACCGTGACCCGCTCGCCGTCGACCAGTTCCCGCTTGTCGTAGCGCTGCCCGTGCTGGCGGTAGCGGCGCGGCAGAGTGTGCAACAGGTCGCCGACGCTGCGGTGCCCGAACGCGGCGGTGATGCGCTCCGCCAGCCCGGGGTCGAGGACCTCGGCGAGCGGGGTGTCCGTGGTGGCCAGAGAGGTCATTCGACCCCGACTTGGGCCACGGCCCGCCCGGGGCCGGCGGCGTACCCGACCACCTCGATGTCGGGGTGGGAAGACCGCACGCGGGACAGCGCCGACTCGGTCGCCGCCTCGTCGTAGGCGTCACCGAACAGTACGGTGACGAGTTCGCCTCCGGAGGACAGCACCCGGTCGACGAGCGCACACACCGCGTCGACCGCGTCGGACTCGATCAGTGCGACGTCGTGCCCCACCACGCCGAGCAGGTCGCCGGCGGTGCACCGACCCACCAGGGTCAGCGCGTCCTGCTCCGCCCGGATCAGGTGGGCGTGCCGGGTCCCGGCCGCGGCGTCGGCCATGGAGAACCCGTCCAGCGACAGGGTGGTCGTGGGGTCGTGCACCGCCAGGGCGGCCAGGCCCTGGACCACGGATCCGGTCGGCAGGATCAGTGCGTGACCCTCGCCGTCGCGCAGCGCGGCGTCGATGGCGCCGATCTGGTCGCGGGACAGTTCGCCGTTGGGGAGGACGAGGAGCTCGTCGGCGTCGACGGCGAGCACCGCGTCGATCACGCCCTCCCCGTCGTCCCCGGGGTCGACGGTCTCCGCCCCGGCCTCGGAGAACAGGTCGGCCAGAGGCCCCTCCGGCACGATGGCGACGACCTTGCGCAGCCCGGGGTCGCCGGTTCGCGCGTCCGAACCGAGCGGGTCCCCGGCGTCGTGGGCCCGGTGCTGCCCGGGTCGATCGCCCGCGGGGTCGAGCATGTCGGTCACCCGGATCTCGGTGACCCGCCCGAGCGACAGGGCCGCCTCGATCGCGGCGCCGATGTCGTCGGTGTGGACATGCACCGCCCACCTGGCGTTGGCTCCGGAGCCACCGTCGCCGACGACACCCACGCTGTCGCCCACCATCCGGAGTGCGGTCCGCAGCTCGTCGGCGCGCGCGTCGTCGGAGTGGGTGAGGGAGTACATCACCTCGTAGCGGGTCCCGGCGTCCTCGTGCGGTTCGTCCGTATCGTGCCCGGGCGTTGACGACGCCTCTGCGCCGTCCTTCGGGATGAAGTAGTCCGGCCGTTCGGGGGTCTGACCCGCCAGGATCTCGACCATGGCGTCCAGCAGGACGAGCAGCCCACGCCCGCCGGCGTCGACGACGCCGGCCCTGCTCAGCGCGGGCAGTTGTGACGTGGTCCTGTCGAGCGCCTCGGCGCCGGCGTCGGCGGCCACGCGGGCCACCTCGACCAACGAGGAGGCGGAGGACCGTCCGGCCGCGGTCGCGGCCTCCCGCAGGACCGTGACGATGGTCCCCTCGACCGGCTCGCTCAACGCGTGGTCCACGAGGGTCACCGCGGTCCGCAGTGCGCGCCGGTAGGTGGAGGCGTCGACCACGGTGAAGGTCGCCGCCTCGCCGACCGCCCGCAACACCTGCGATAAAATCACGCCGGAGTTCCCCCGCGCACCGTGCACGGCCCCGTGGCCCAGCGCGACGGCGATCTCGCGGGCGCCGGCGGTGCCCCCGCCCTCGGAGATCCACGCGTCCTCGCCCTCGGCCCGGTCCACGGCCGCCCGCATGGTGTAGAGCAGGTTCGTTCCGGTGTCGGCGTCGGGGACCGGGAAGACGTTGAGGGCGTTGATCTCCTCGCGGCGGGCGGCGAGCTGCTCGACGCACCGCCGGGCCCACGTGAGCAGCCCGTGCGCGTCGAGGGTCGACGGACGTTCCTCGACACGTGTCGACTCCTGCGTCATCACCCCTCCTCACCGCGCGCCCACCCCTGCAGCCATCTTCCCTGTCGGCCCGGCCAAGCCTAGTACCCTCTGCACTCGACAGCCGTCCGACTAGCCGAGACGGCCGACACGACCCGGGAGCACCACGATGACCGCAGACCTCACCGCCACCCCCCTCGTCACTCTCACCGACGGGGTACTCACGCTCCCGGTCTCGCTGGAGGGCAAGGGCAACTCACTCGATTCCGACGCGGTCGACCAGGCGGCCATCGCCCTCCGTGCGCTCCTCGACGGCGAGATCGACGCCGGGTCGGTCCTGCTGGTGGGCCTGGGCAAAAATTTCTGCAACGGCGGCAACGTCCCGGGCTTCGCCGCGGCCGAGGACCGTTCGGAGCACGTGCGGGAGCTCGCGGACCGGCTGCACGGGGTCGTCCGGATGCTCGACGAGGTGACCGTGCCCGTGGTCGCCGCGGTCGCGGGGTGGGCGGCCGGCGCCGGCGCCTCGCT
>NZ_JAALDT010000258.1:0-2765 GCF_014144995.1 Dietzia sp. DQ11-71
CGGTCTCGGGCCCCGGCTCGCACCTCGTGGCCTCGATGTCCCGGGCGGACGTGTTGATCGAGATCCCCGCCGACGTCACCTCACTGGAGTCCGGCGCCGAGGTCGACGTCCTGCCGCTGTAGGGGCACGCCGTACAGTCCGGGGGAAGGTGCGTTGACCAGCCTGCGCACGTCGTACTTCGCCGCGGGCGAGAACGGGGGTCCCGATGCGTTCCGACGCCGAGCCGACCGCGGTGCAGACCGCGGTGCCGGACGAGGGCCTTCTCAAGTACCTCGTGTACACGAGTACGCCGACCAGGCAGATGGTGCCCGAGGACTTCGAGTCGATCCTGCGCACTGCCAGGCACCGCAATCGTCGCGTGGGGATCACCGGCATCCTGCTCTTCCGGGACGACTGCTTCATCCAGTTCCTCGAGGGCCCACCGACCGAGGTGGATGCCCTCCTGGACGACATCATCGCCGATGAGCGGCACCACCACCTCCGAGTGATCCTCACCGAGACGACCGTCGACCGCAGCTTCCCCGATTGGCGGATGGGATTCGGGACGCCCGGGGCCCACGAGCCGGTCGGCCTCCACGGCGTGCGCGACAGTTTCAACGACCTCGCCGCCGGTGCGGACGGGGGCACGGTGCGACGGGCGGCCGACGACGTGTCGACCTGGTTCAAGGCGAAGGAACACTCCGCCGCGTCCTGACCCGGCTCAGCAGACGGGTAAATGACGAGCGTCCGACGCACCCGCTACAAGCGGACTGTGCGCCGGACGCTCGTGCTCACCCCGGGTCAGATGTGACCCGGCGTGTCAGAACCAGTGTTTACGTCCACCGACCGCGCGGCCTGCCGCACCGAGGATGACGAGGGTGACGCCGATCGCGATGAGCACGAGTCCGATCGTCCAGAGGATGGGGATGTCCAAGAGGAATCCGAGGATCAAGAGAATTGCGCCAAGAATGATCATGTAGTCGTCCTTTCACCGTAATTTTTCAGGAACGACTGTGCGTACCCACGTCCCACAGAGTCCGCGACCGATCGCGCCCGGTCACGCCCGCGCCTCATCCCGTGCTGTCGAGCGCTTGCTGCCAGAAGTCGATCTCCAGCCGGGTGGCCGTGCGGAACACCTCGGTGAGCTCGTCGAGGCGGCGGCCGGTGAGTCCGCCCTCGGACAGCACGTCGAGCTGCTCGATCGCGGCGCGGGCGGCGGCGGTGAACTCCGCGCCCGAGTACTCGGAGATCCATTCGCCGTACGGGTGCTCGCCGTCGTGCTCGGCGAGCCGGGGCACCAGGTGCGCGCCGATCTCGGCGTAGCCGATCGTGCACGGGGCCAGCGCCACATGCAGGTCGAGCAGGTCCCCCGCCATGCCGGAATCCAGCACGTACCGGGTGTAGGCGACGGTGGCCTGCTTCTCGGCGGCGGCCTCGAGCTCGGCGCGCGGGATGCCCCACCGTTCGGTGAGCCGCAGGTGTAGCTCGGTCTCCGCGAGGATCGCGCCGGTGGCCCGGTGGGCGGCGGTGATGTCGGCCAGGGTGCGGCTCTTGTAGGCCGCCAGCGCGTTGGCGCGGGCGAACTGCACCAGGAAGTGGAAGTCCTGCACGAGGTAGTCACGGAACACCGCGAGCGGCAGGGTGCCCTGCCCGAGCTCGGTGACGAACTCGTGTTCGGTATAGGCCTCCCACTCTGGACGGCAGCGGTCTTTCAGGGTCTCGAACAGGGTCACTCGGCTCTCCCGTCGTGGGCGGACATCAGGCGGGCGACGATCGCGCCGTGAGGTCGAGCTCCCGGCCCGGTCCGCGTGTAGGTCTCGATCACCTCGAAGTCTGCCATCCGCAACTCCTCCGACAGGGCCTCAACCGACCAGCGGTAGGCCCCGGCCACGGCGTGATCGAACCGTTCGACCTCCGCACCGTGGAAGAACCCGAGCAGTAGTCCGCCGCCGGGGCGCAGACACCGCGCCATCCGCAACAGCGTCGGTCGCACGGTGGCCGGTTCGTGGTGGATGAGCGAGTACCAGGCGAGAATCCCCGCGACCTCGCCGGGCGACCGGGGTAGCGCGTCGAGGTCACCCACCTCGAATCGACACCCGGGATGAGCTCGGCGGGCGTGACTCACGAACTCCGGTACCTGGTCGACTCCGCGCACGTCGACGCCCCGGGCCGCCAGGTGGCCCGTCCAGTGCCCTGGGCCGCAGCCTGCATCGATCAGCGGCCCGTCGAGCTGATCCGCCCAGCGCGCGACCAGCTCGAGGTCCGAGGGGTGGACCGACGCGATAGAACCGAGGTGGTCGATGTACTCCTGTGCGCGGCTCGAGTACGCCGCTCCGACCTCCCCGGTCACGACGACCTCCCCCGTCGGCGACTCGGCTGTACACCCTCCCACCGGCGGAAACTGCGGGAGAAGGTCGCGGTCTCGGAGTAGCCCAGCTCGGCGGCCACCTCGGCCACCGGGACGTCGTGCACCAGCAGCTCGAGCGCCCGCTGATGCCGCACCTCGTCGACCAGCGTCCGATACGAGGTCCCTTCCGCTCCGAGGTGGCGTCGCAGGGTGCGGACATCGACGTGCAGTTCCGCCGCCACGTCCGCCATCGACGGCCAGGTTCCGCGCTCGTGCCGGAGCCGGCTGCGCACCTGGCCGGCCACGCCGACCCGCGCGAGCCTGTCGGCGAGGAGCTCGCGGCACTGCCGCTCGAACAGTCGCGCCGTGTTCTCGTCGCCCTGCGGCAGCTCGGCCTCGAGGGCCTGTCGCGAGACGGTCAGCCGGTTGCGCGCGGCGT
>NZ_JAALDT010000259.1:0-3004 GCF_014144995.1 Dietzia sp. DQ11-71
ACCCGGCGAGCCGGCCCAGCCGACGTCAGCCGGTCAGGGGGCCCAGGTGCGGGCGCCCTCGACCGAACCGACGGCCTCGGCGCCCTCGGCCTCGTCGGCGTAGGCGCGGTTGACGGCGGAGACCACGGCGCGCAGGGAGGCGGTGGTGATGGAACCGGCCCGTCCGACACCCCAGAAGACCCGGTTACCGAACTGCACCTCGACGTACGCGGCCGCGGTGGCGTCATCCCCGGACGTCATCGCATGCTCCGAGTAGTCGAGGATGCGTACCTCGTCGTCGAACATCTCGTTCAGGGCGGCGACGAACGCGGCGAGGGGTCCGTTCCCGGACCCCGCCAGCTCACGGGTCTCGCCCTTCCACTTGATGACGGCCTCGATGGCGTCCTCGCCGTCATCGGTCTCGGCGGGCACGAGGTGCTGCGACATGCGCTCCATGGGCGAGACGCGGTCCAGGTACTCCAGCGAGAAGATGTCCCACATCGCCTTGGGGGTGACCTCGCCGCCCTCGGAGTCGGTGACGTTCTGGACGAGTTGCGAGAACTCCATCTGCAGGCGCCGCGGCAGCTGCAGGCCGTAGTCGCTCTTCATGATGTAGGCGACGCCGCCCTTGCCGGACTGCGAGTTCACGCGGATGACGGCCTCGTAGGTGCGGCCCTCGTCCTTGGGGTCGACGGGCAGGTAGGGGACCTCCCACGTGATGTCGGTGATGTCCTCGCCGCGGGTGTCGGCCTCGGCCTGCAGGGCGTCGAAGCCCTTGTTGATGGCGTCCTGGTGCGAGCCGGAGAACGCGGTGAACACCAGGTCGCCGCCGTAGGGGTGGCGCTCGGGCACGCGCAGCTGGTTGGCGTACTCGACGGTGCGGCGGATCTCGTCCATGTCGGAGAAGTTGATCTGCGGGTCGACGCCGCGGGTGAGCATGTTCATGCCCAGCGTCACCAGGCAGACGTTGCCGGTGCGCTCGCCGTTGCCGAACAGGCAGCCCTCGATGCGGTCGGCGCCGGCCTGGTAGCCCAGCTCGGCGGCGGCCACGCCGGTGCCGCGGTCGTTGTGCGGGTGCAGCGACAGGATGATCGAGTCGCGCCGCGCCAGGTTGCGGTGCATCCACTCGATCTGGTCGGCGTACACGTTGGGCGTGGCCATCTCGACGGTCGCCGGCAGGTTGAGGATGATCGGGTTCTCGGGGGTGGCGCCGACGACCTCGGTGACGGCGTCGCACACCTCCTTGGAGAACGCCAGCTCGGTGCCGGTGAAGGACTCGGGCGAGTACTCCCAGCGCCAGTTGGTGTCGGGGTAGTCGCGCGCGATCGTGGTGACCAGCTCGGCGGCGTCGGTGGCGATCTTCTTGATGGCGTCGCGGTCCTTACGGAAGACCACCTTGCGCTGCAGGATCGACGTCGAGTTGTAGAAGTGCACGATCACGTCGGACGCGCCCTCGCACGCCTCGAACGTGCGACGGATGAGGTCCTCGCGGCACTGGACCAGCACCTGGATGGTGACGTCTTCGGGGATCGCGTCGTCCTCGATGATCTCGCGGACGAAGTCGTAATCCGTCTGCGAGGCGGACGGGAAGCCGACCTCGATCTCCTTGTAGCCCATGCGGACGAGCAGGTCGAACATGCGGCGCTTGCGCGCGGGGCTCATGGGGTCGATCAGGGCCTGGTTGCCGTCGCGCAGGTCCACGGCGCACCACTGGGGGGCGTGGGTGATGATCTTGTCCGGCCAGGTGCGGTCGGGCAGGGAGACGTCCTCGACCTCCTCGGCGAACGGCCGGTACCGGTGCGCCGGCATCGAGGAGCCGCGCTGCTTGTTCCACGACGGCTGGTCGGGGCGGCCGGGCTTGGAGGGGGGAGTCAGGGTCGACGACGACGAGACGAAGGCATCAGCGGGATTCATTGCAGTGGGTCAACTTCCTAGGGGGGCGATCGGCAGGGATCGGACCGGCGCGACGAGATCCCGCGACGGGGAGCCGGTCCGCCTCAGCGGGCCCCGCCGCGGCACCCAAGAAGGAGCACGCGCTGCATGCGGGCCATCATACACATCCCCGCGGGACGTCACGGAATCGGAATCACGAACGTCGAGGACTCGGCTGTGGTCCCTTCGGGCGGTGCCGCCGGCGGGTTCTGCGTGAGGTCGTCGGGTACCACCATGGATCCCCACACCTTGCTGCAGCCGGCCTCCTCGGCCACCTCCACCGCCTTCTCGACGAGTCGGTGGGCGATGCCGCGGCCGCGCAGGTCCTCGCGGACCCGGATCCCGTAGACGAACAGGTCGGGGCTGGCGCCGAGGTGCCCGGTCTCCACCGCGACGAGCATCGCGACCGGCACCTCGTCCTGCAGCGCCAGCACGAGCAGGTTGGATCCGCGGTCGAGGAAGTCCGTGGTCCATTCCGCGGTGGGCGGGGTGCTGAGCAGGTCGCCCGCGGACAGCACGAGGTCCACGTCCGCACGCGCGGCGCGGCGGATGACGAGCTCCGGCGGGGTCATTTGTCCAGTGTGGCAAAAACCCGGGGGGTTCGGCACTGCCACGTGACCTGGGTCATCGGTTGGCGATCATCCAGTCGATCCAGCCGTTCTGGGCGGGGATCGATTCGTACCGGGCCGGGTTGGTGCCGTCGGGCTGCCGGCGGTCGTGGTCGGAGCCGGAGTGGACGCCCACCAGTCGGTCGCCCTGGAAGACGGGTCCGCCGGAGTCGCCGTACCCGTATCCGCCCTGGATGGTGTGGGAGCGGCCGATGCGTGAACCGGCTCGGGGCTCCATCCGGTCGAGGCGGGTGAGGCCCGTGCGGAGTTCGGGGGAGCGCAGGCCGCGGGGGGTGGTCTCGCCGAATCCGTGGAAGCGCAGGACGGCGCCCGGGGCGGGGTCGACGCCGGCGCGCCGCACGGACGGCGACGGCGCGGGGTGGCGGAGTTTGACGAGCATGAAGTCGCCGGCGGGGGCCTTGTAGACCGCCTCGGGGGTGTGGCGGCCGAGGCTGCCCGTGTCGAGGGAGCCGAACGCGCCGACG
>NZ_JAALDT010000025.1:0-2593 GCF_014144995.1 Dietzia sp. DQ11-71
GCCTGCTCGCCGGGCTACGCGCCCACGACGACCGGGACGCCGCCGAGGACGTCGCGGTGGAGGTCGACGAGCGCTGGGCCGAGTACGACGCCGACGCGGTGCTGGAGGCCGCCCGCGTGGCCGGCCTGACCACGGAGCACGGGACCCTCGACTCCGCCGGTGCCTCCGACGAGGCCAAACAGGCGTTCCAGCGTCAACTCGACGCCGCCCTCGGACACTGGGCGGGACTCGAGGCGTTCGCCGAGTACCGACGCGACGCCGACGACGCCCTGGCGGACGCCGCCGCGAGGTCCGGGACCGGCCGGACGACCGTCGTCGTCTCCTCCGCCGGCACGATCTCCCTGGCGGTCGCCGGCCTCCTCGCCGACCCCGAGGGCGTCGTGGGGCTGTGGACCCGGTTGCAGCGCGTGACGGTGAACACCGGGACCGCCCGGGTCGTGGTGGGTCGCGGTGGGATGACGTGTATCGCGGTCAACGAACACCAGCACCTCGAGCGGGCGGCCGGGCCCGACGACCCGCGCCGACTGGTCACCCTGAGGTGACGATGTCGGCCGACCGCACGTCGGATCGGCTCGAGGCCGCCTCGCGCCCGGGCGGGCGTCGTATCGTACGACCGTAGAGGCCGTTCCAGGCGGCCACGAGAGCACGTCAGGAGAACGCCACGATGCCCACCTTCCAGCGCGGTCACACGACGATCGCCTACACGGACACCGGCGCCCCCGCGGGACGCCAGGACGCCCCGGTGGTGTTCTTCGCCCACGGCTTGCTGTTCTCGGGCTGGATGTTCCAGCACCAGATCGCCCGTCTGCGCGACAAGTACCGGTGCGTGACGATCGACTTCCGCGGGCAGGGCAACTCCCCGCGGGCCATGGGTGGCTACGACATGGACACCCTGACGGTGGACGTGTCCGAACTCCTGCGGCACCTGCAGATCCCGGTGGTGAACTTCGTGGGCCTGTCCATGGGCGGGTTCGTGGGGATGCGCCTGGCCGCCCGCAACCCGGAGATCGTGCACACCCTGACGCTCATGGACACCGCCGCCACCGCGGAGGAGCCGGCCAACCGCAGCAAGTACAAGACGCTGTCCAAGGTGTACCGCGTGGCCGGCATGAAGCCCCTGCGTGCGCGGGTGGCGCCGATCATGCTGGCCGAGGGCAACCTCGACGCCCCCTGGGTGCAGGAGTGGATGACCCAGCTCGAGCGCACCGATCGCGTGGGGCTGGTCAAGGCCATCGACTCCGTCGCCGACCGTGACCCGTGCGAGGACGAGGCCATCCGCATCATCGCCCCGACCCTGGTCGTGGTGGGGTCCGAGGACGCGGCCACGCCCCCCGACAAATCCCGACGCATCACCGAGCTGATCGCGGGCTCGCGCTATCGCGAGATCCCCGGCGCGGGGCACTCACCCAGCATGGAACGCCCGGACGAGGTCACCACCATCCTCGAGGCGTTCCTCTCCGAATACGACGTGTGAAGCCAAGGGAGCCGATGAGAGCTGAGCGCTCGGCTAGAGACGAGTCAGGGTCGACGGGGCGGCCGGGGGCGGCCGACGGGTGGGTGGGCGTCGTCACGGGCAAGCTCTCCGCGTGGTTGATGCTCGTGGTCGTGCTCCTCGTGAGCGGCGCGGTGTTCGCCTTCGCCTCATCGGAGGGCTCGTCGCAGGGGCCACAGACGCTCCCGGACGACTCCGAGGCCGCACTCGTCTCCGAGATCCAGCGCGAGTTCCCGGGGTCCGAGTCCGTTCCGGCGGTCCTCGTCGTGACCCGCGAGGACGGCGGCGAGCTGGGGCCCGAGGGCATCGCCGCGGCCGTCGGTGCCGGCGAGCGCATGGCCGAGGTCGTCGGTGCTCCCGCAGAGGGCCCCATCCCGTCCGAGGACGGCGCCGCCGCCCTCATGCTGGTGCCGGTCGACGCCCAGTTCCTCTCCGGGGGCGCGGCCAGCGACCTGGTGTCGGAGATGAGGGACGCCGTCGCCGACGGTCTCGACGAGGGCATCAGCGCCCAGCTCACCGGCGGCCCGGGGTTCGCCGCTGACACCGCTGCCGCGTTCGAGGGCGCCGACTTCCGACTCCTGGCGGCCACGGCCCTGGTCGTCGCGGTACTGCTCATCGTCACCTACCGCTCTCCGGTGCTCTGGCTCGTCCCGCTGATCATCATCGGTGTCGCTGACCGCGTCGCAGCGTTGCTGGTCGCCGAGGTCGGCGAGGCACTCGACATCACCGTCGACGGGTCCACCTCCGGCATCGTCTCCGTCCTCGTCTTCGGTGCCGGAACCAACTACGCTCTGCTCCTGGTGTCCCGCTACCGCGAGGAACTCCGCAAGACCTCGGATCGTCGAACCGCCCTCCGCGACGCGTACCGGGGCGCGGTCCCGGCCATCGTCGCCAGCAACGTCACGGTCGTGCTCGCCCTGCTCACCCTGCTCCTGGCGGCCCTTCCCAACTACCGATCGCTCGGCGCCTCCGCGGCCGTGGGCCTGCTGGTCGCCCTGGTCTACGCGCTCGTCGCGCTGCCCGCCGCCCTGGCCGTGTGTGGCCGCGGCCTGTTCTGGCCGTTCATCCCGCGCCCGGTCGAGGGGCCCGCCGGCACGCACG
>NZ_JAALDT010000260.1:0-8412 GCF_014144995.1 Dietzia sp. DQ11-71
ACAGCCTCGGGGTACACGACCCGGACCCCCTGGCGCTCCCATCGGGTGCGGTCCTGCTCGGCGAGGGGGATCAGCTCGTCGTCGTCGCCGTCGTCGGCGTCCTCGCCAGCACCGGCGTCACCCCCGGCCCCGCCGCTCCTGAACCGCGCGGCGCGGCGCGCGTGGTGCAGCAGCATCAACGCGAGCAGGCCCCGCACCTCGGGGTGGTCGATGGCCGCCGACAGCTGCCGGGTCAGGCGCAGGGCCTCGGCGGCCAGGTCGACCTCGCCGGTGTAGCCCTCGTTGAACACCAGGTACAGCACCCGCAGCACGGTGGCCACGTCGCCGGGCCGGTCGAGGCGCTCGCCGGCGATGGTGCGTTTGGCGCGGCTGATTCGCTGCGCCATGGTCGCCTCGGGCACGAGGAACGCCCGCGCGATCTGGCGGGTGGTCAGCCCACCCACCGCGCGGAGGGTCAGCGCGATCGCCGACGGCATCGGCAGCGACGGGTGGGCGCACAGGAAGTAGAGCCAGAGGGTGTCGTCGGTGGGTGCTGTCGCGGGCCCCGGGGCCGTGGTCCGGTCACCGGGGCCCGGAGGCACGAGCAACGACGACGACAGCGACGACGAGCCCAGCCCCTGTTCCTCCGCCGCCCGCTGCTCCCGGCGCCGACGGGCGCCCTCGGAACGGACGATGTCGAGGAACCTGCGCCAGGCCACGGCCGTCAGCCAGGCGCGGCGGTCGCGCGGTGGGTCGTCCGGCCAGACGCGCAGCGCCTCCATGAGCGCCTCCTGGACGGCGTCCTCGGCCGTGGCGAAGTCGGCGCCGCGGCGGATGAGGATGCCGATGACCTGCGGCGTCAGCGTCCGGAGGTCGGGGGCGGTCATGGCACCGGCTCGTCTAGGCGTGGCCGGTGCGCGGGCTGTTCTTCTGCAGGCGGTCGATGTGCTCGGAGGCCTCGGCCTTGGTCAGCGTCGTCGGGAGTTCCTCACCGGCCTCGCGGGCGAGGGTGTCGAGGTAGCTCTTCTGCGCCTCCGTCATGGGCTCGTCGCCGGTGACCCAGTCGTCGGGGTCACGCTGCACCGAGCTGCCGTCGGCGGTCCGGCCCTCGGGGACGGGCGAACCGAGGGTCTCCTCTGCGCGGTTCTGGTTCTCGTCGGGCATCGGGGTGGTCGCGTCCGGGTTGGTCATGCCCGCACGGTACGCCCGCGCTCCCGGTCGAACCACCGGCCAGTGCGGGGTGCCCGACACCAAAATGGGGATGGTCACTGGGACCCGCTGGGGATACGATGTGGGAAACAAGGTGGGATTCAGCAGTGACAGCCCACACGTCAGGGAGCATCACGATGGCGATACTTCATCGGCGGCCGGATCTCGCCGCGTACGAAGAGGCGAACCGGATGACGAACGCCGAGCTCGTCGGTGCACTCCGGCCACTCCTGGGTGATCGGTTGGTCGCCTACTTGGGGCAGGTCAAAGAAACCCGTGCGGTACGGGGATGGGCCGACGGCACCCGACAGATCGCCGGGCCGGAAACCGTGGAACGGCTTCGAATCGCCTACCGGATCGCTCGAATGATCTGCGAGCGCGATTCCCCGGCCGTCGCCCAGGCGTGGATGCAAGGACTCAATCCGCTTCTCGATGACAGGGCCCCGGCTCTGCTGCTCCGCGATGGTGACGTCGGAGAAACCGGCCCGATGGTGCTCGCCGCCGCGCGTCAATTCGTATCGGTCGGATGAGCCGCGAGACGGTAGTCCGTACCAACGCCGGCGACATAGTCGTCCGGAGACACACCGCCATAACAGTTCACCGCGTGGGATTCGCTCCCACACCGTGGCAGTGGACCGATTGGGCTTACGCAGAGGACGGCCGATTCGATGGACGGTGGGACGACCCCGGAGGCTCCTGGCGGACCCTCTACGTGGGCGAGACCCGGCTCGCCTGCCTTCTGGAGCTCCTCGCGAGATTCAGGCCCAGCTCGCGGGTGTCCGACGAACTCGCGGAGATAGAAGTCAACGGGGAAGACGAATTTCCGACCATCGAGGCGGGCACGATTCCACCCGACTGGTGCGAGGTGCGATGCAGTGGAACAGCAATGATGTCAGGCGGCTTTGCTGTTCCTGGTGATCACCGCTCGCTGGCCGCTCTGCGATCAAGGTTCAGAATGACCGCCCTCGGACTCGGGCTCGACGACCTCGATGCTGCGGCGATCAGGGACGCGAGACCCCGCACCCTCACACGAGGAATCGCCTCCTGGCTCCACGGGGTCACAGACGTAGACGACGTCCCACTCGACGGAATCGAATTCACCTCCCGACACGGGGAGGACCTCACCTTGTGGGCGATCTTCGAACGCTCCCGAGATGGGGACGTGTCAGCCATCCTGGCGCCGCGCTTCGACAACGCGGGTCTCGGAACGGGTGACGCGGACCTCAACCGCGCTATGGAATTGCTCGGCCTGCGCTGGGCCGACTGAGGCGGACCGGCCGCGGTCAGTCCTCGATCTCCGTGGGAGCGGTGAGCAGGGGCCGCAGTTCGAGCCACTCGCGAATCGGTTCGCCGCCCGGCCCCGGGGCCGCGGACAGTTCGGACGCCAGCGCCAGGGCCCGGTCGTAGTCGGCCACATCAATGATCATCCAGCCGGCGATCAGGTCCTTGGTCTCGGCGAACGGGCCGTCGGTCAGCGGCGGGCGGCCCTCGCCGTCGTACCGCACCCACGTCCCCGACTCCGACAGTGCGTGGGAGTCCACGTACTCCCCGGAGCTCCGCAGTCGGTTCGCGAAGTCCTCCATGTACCGGAAGTGGGCAGCGGCGTCGTCGGAGTCCCATTCGCCCATCGGCGGATAGGTGGGCTCCTCCGGAGCGGAGCCGCGGTAGTGCTTGAGCAACAGGTACTTGGCCATGACTGAACCTCCTCGTGCTGTGCGACCCAGTGTGGTCGCTTCACTGGGGAGACGGAACAGTTCGCGGGTTCTCGTCATCGGGGCCGGAGGCGATCGGCGCGAGCTCGCGGGCTCGGGAACTACCAGGCCCCGTCTTCCACGGTGTCTCCCGAGGGGTGCTTGAGTTTCACGATGCTCTCGGGCGGCACCGGGGGATGCGCGTCCTCGTCGCCGCCCAGCGCCTGTCCGACGGACTTGACGCGCTTGAGCGAATCGGCGGGAGCGAGATCGTCGCGATCAGCGTCGAAGTAGTCGAACCAGGGCAGACCTGCCTCGGTGTAGGCATCTCGGTCGACGGGCGTCGCAGGCGGCACCTCCCCCGTGATCGCCGTCCACTGCGCTGCCGAGCAGAGGTGCACGAAGACCCGCCCGGACCTGGACTCGTCGTAGTCGCTGAGTTCGCGGTCGTCTTCGTAGACCTCCTGGCGCATCCGACCACCGGCCCCGAGCCCCATGGCCGGTGCACTCTCGGTCAGCGGCATGCCGCTGTAGCAAATCAAGTCGTCGTCGTACGACTTTCCCCGGTCCTCGAGCGCGGCAGCCGTCAGGCCGACTGCGCGCAATTGCACGCCACCGTGCTCCTCGCGGCCAGTCACCTGTCCCTCCACCGTCGCCCCCAGGCCCAAGGGGACTGCGACGAACTGCCGGATGAACCCGTCGCCGGCATTGATCCCGTCCAGCCAGGGCTGATCCGGCAACGACGCATAGTTCTGTGGGTCCTGCGACAGGGACTCGTCCCACTCCTCGCCGCTGATGGCGCACACCTTGCCGATGCCCACCTGCAGCGCAGCTGGCTCGCTGCTGTCCAGCGAGATCCACATGGCCTCACGCTGGTAGACGGGGAGCATGACGCCGCCGCGGGCCAGCCACTCCGCCGGGGCGGTGTCGGGGTAATCCTGAACCCTCCGGATCGGGAACAACCCGAGACCCGGCGGCAGGGGATGAAGCCCATCCTCGGGGATACGCAAGGTGCGCTGGAACCCGATTCGTACGGGACCGATGTGCAGCTCTTTTCCGACCACTCGGACGTCGAACGCCTCAGACATGATGGCCTCCTTCGATGGACCCCAGTTGTATCGCGCGGGTCCGACAAGAACGTTGACGAAGGTGATCGACGCTGCCCGGTCTGCGGTCAGCAGCAGGAGCTGTCGGCGCCCTCCGCTGGCGCCTGGGCGGACGGCTCGGGCGGCGCCGCTGCGGTTCCGCAGCACACGCCGCCGTCGGGGTCGACCCGATCGGCACCGGCCGGGCCGTCGAGGTGCTGGGGACTCGTACCGAAGGTCTCGGAGTCGGCGAGGACGGTGTAGACCTCCCACTTCTCCCCCGCCGGCCCGGTGACCCACACCTTGTCCTGGGTGGCGAAGCAGCAGGTGGTGCCGATCTCCTCGTCCGTGAACAGCCCCTCGCCAGTAAGGCGCGCGATCTCGGCGTGGACCTTCTCCGAGGACTCGACCTCCACCCCGAGGTGGTTGATCGAGCCACCCGTGCCGGGGTTCTCGAGCAGGACGAGCTTGAGCGGCGGTTCGGTGACCGCGAAGTTGGCGTAGCCGGGCTTGAGCTTGGCCGGATGGACCCCGAGGAGCTTGGAGTAGAACGTGACGGCCTCGTCCAGGTCGTCGACGTTGAGGGCGAGTTGAACGCGGGACATGGCGGCCTCCACCTGTGTGACATATATCGAATTAGTTGGCTCCACCAGAATGCTCCTGCTCTTCGATATATGTCAAGAGGGTCGCTACACTCTGTTCATGCCCAAAGCGCTCCCCGTGATCGACGTCAGCGGGCCGATCTGCTGCGACCCGGTGTCGGCCGCCCCCATGAACGATGCCGCCGCCCTCGAATTGGCTCTGCGCCTCAAGGCCCTCGCCGACCCGGTCCGCCTCAAGCTGGTGTCGATCCTGCTCACCGACAACGGCGACGGCGTGTGCACCTGCGACCTGGCGACGGGTGTCGATCTGGCCGAATCCACCGTCAGTTACCACCTCGGGCAGCTGCGCAAGGCCGGCATGGTCGTCTCCGAACGTCGCGGCATGAACGTCTACTACCGGGCGCGCGCCGAGTCCCTCGACGCCCTGCGAGGGGTGCTCGACCCGAACTGCTGCCGCTGACCGCCCGGCAGGCTGACCACTCAGTCGAGGCGCAAACCACCCCACGACCGCCGCGCCACGGCGGAGACTGAGTTCCGTGCACACGATCGAGGCAGAGGACTACCGGCGCGAGATCCTCGGCTACTGCTACCGCTACTTCGGCTGCTTCGCCGAGGCCGAGGACGCGACCCAGGAGACCATGCTCCGCGCGTGGAAAGCCCGGGACGGCGCCGGGTTCCAGGGCCGATCGTCCCTGCGTACGTGGCTGTACTCGATCGCCACCAACGTCTGCCTCGACATGACGCGGGCTCCACAGCGCAGGGCCCTGCCCACGGACCTCACCGAACCCGGCGCAGTGCCCGACGACCCCACGATGTTGGCGACCCTGCCCGAGGTCACCTGGATCGGCCCGGCGAGCGACGCACACCTCGGGATTGATCCTTCTGCCACCGCAGTCGTGCGCGAGTCCGTCCGGCTCGCCTTTGTCGCCGCCCTCCAGCACCTGCCGCCCCGGCAGCGGGTCGTGCTGCTCCTGCGCGACGTCCTCGACCACTCGGCCGCGGAATGCGCCGAACTCCTCGGGATGACGCTCCCCTCCGTCAATTCCGCGCTCGCCCGGGCCCGGAAGACCCTGTCCCAGCACGAGATCGCGCTCCCCCACCCGACGGAGAACACCTCGTCGTCGTCGCCCCGCCCCGACCCGCACGTCGACGCGGGCCTGCTCGATCAGTACGTCGCGGCGTTCGAGGCCTACGACGTCGACCGGCTGGTCACACTCCTGACCGACGACGCCGAGTTCTCCATGCCGCCGTTCGAACTCTGGCTGCGCGGCTCGGCGGAGATCGAACGGTGGTGGCGCGGTCCGGGCGAGGTCTGCCGCAACGCGCGCACCATCACCACCTCCGCCAACGGCCGGCCAGCCGTCGCGGTCTACCACCAGGCCGGCGACCAGCGCTGGGAGCCGTTCGCGATCCACGTCCTCGACTCCGCCGCCGGCCGCATCTCGGCCATCACCCACTTCATCGGCGCGCACCACTTCGCCGAGTTCGGCCTCCCCGCGCAGCTGCCGTAGGCCCGGACGCCGGCGCGCAGAAAAATCTCCGCGGCACCGATCATTTCCGCCGCCCCGTCCCGTCTACCCCTGTGAAGGCAACTCCCCCGGGCCACGAGCACCCGCTCGACCGGCCCCCGAAACCCCCGCAGGAGGGATCATCATGAGCCGCACGATCACCGCGCACATGTTCTCCACGCTCAACGGCGTGTCCGAGCACGCGGAGCGCTGGCAGTTCGACGCGTTCGGCCCCGACGAGATGCAGTCCATGCAGCAGATGGCCGCCACCACCACGGACCTGGTGCTGGGCCGCACGCTCTGGCAGGAATGGTCCGGGTTCTGGCCCACCTACGCCGACGACCCGTTCGCCCAGTGGGTCAACCCGGTCCGCAAGCACGTGCTCACCTCGTCGCTGACCGGCGACCTGCCGTGGAACAGCACGATCGTCCCCGGCGACCCGGCGGAGTACCTCGAGCAGCTGCGTACCCAGCCCGGCGGGGACATCGCCGTGGGCGGCGGGATCGAGACCACCCGACGACTGGTCCTGGCCGGCCTGGTCGACGAGCTCACCCTGACCATCCACCCGGTGATCACCGGCGATGGCCGCAGGCTCTTCGACGACTCCGTCCCCACCACACGCCTGCAACTGCTGAACTCCACCCAGACCCGGGCGGGCAACATCCTCGCCACCTACTCCGTCCGCCGGGACATTGCCGACTGACCGGCCCGCCACCACCCACCCGCAAGGAGAACCCCATGTCATTCCAGGCCTACCTCGACACGATCGAGACCAAGACCGGACTCACGCCCCGGCAGTTGGTCGACGCCGCCACCGAGAAGGGCTTCGGCCCCGGAACCAAGGCCGGCCCGATCCTCGCGTGGCTCAAGGAGGACTACGACCTGGGCCGCGGACACGGCATGGCCCTGGTCCACGTCATCACCAAGGGCCCGAAGATCGACCCCGAACACGTTGGATCGGGAGGCACCCACTCCGACGCCACCGACACGCTGTGGCTGGACGGGAAGGCCACGAACCCCGACAGGTGACAGCGCTTCCGACCCGAAGGACGCGCCCAAGGGCACCTCCCCGACGCGCGCTCAGAGGCATGGTCTAGAGTTCTTTCTCGCAACGCGGTGAGCGAGAGCGAGCCTGCGAAGCGATGCGGATGTGGCGCAGCTGGTAGCGCATCACCTTGCCAAGGTGAGGGTCGCGAGTTCGAATCTCGTCATCCGCTCTCTCGGAAGTGACGACGACGAGGTCGTTCATTTCCCTCTGGACGCACACGCGCCGGGATAGACCGAACCGGCCACATTCGCAGTTACCTCAACCAACGGCCGCGCGCCGCTCTACCCTCCTGACATGAGTCGAGGCGCGTCCCTCTTGCGAATCACCCTCGCGTACGTCATCGCCATCGCCGCCGGGTTGGCGTGGCTGGTGTGGGGTCCGGACACCGGGCAGTTGTGGCTGGACGGGCTGATCGCGGACATCGTCGCGACGTTGGTCATCTTCGGGTTCAGCCGCATCTTCCGGAACTCCAGCACGTACGACGCCTACTGGTCGGTCATCCCGCCGCTGCTGGCGTTCTACTGGTGGGTCGCCGCCGACGCCGGCGTGAACGACGTCCGCTGGTGGCTCATGATGGCGGTGCTGGTGGCGTGGGCGATCCGCCTGACGGCCAACTGGGTCCGCACCTTCCCCGGGATGCACCACGAGGACTGGCGCTACCCGCTGGTCCGCGAGCGGGCCGGGAAGTTGGGCCTCGTCGCCGACCTCATGGGGATCCACATCTTCCCCACCCTGGTGGTGTTCGCCGGCCTCATCCCCGTCTACGTGGTGGCCACGCGCGCCGGGCAGCCGCTCGGCTGGTTGGACATCGTCGCGTTCGCCGTCGGCATCGCCGCACTGGCCCTGGAGACGATCGCCGACCTGCAGATGCACCGCTTCCTCGCCACCCGCACGCCGGGCCAGGTCATGCAGACCGGGGTGTGGTCGTGGTCGCGGCACCCGAACTACGTCGGCGAGTGCGGCATCTGGCTGTCGATGGCCCTGTTCGGCCTGGCCGCCTGGCCCGGCGCGTGGTGGGTGTTCGTCGGCGCCGCCGCGATGCTCGCCATGTTCCTGGGCGTGAGCATCCCGATGATGGAGCGCCGCAGCCTCGAACGCCGCCCCGAGTACGACGACGTCGTGCAGCGCGTGTCCCGGTTCCTCCCGCGACCGCCCAGGAAGGCCACCGCCCGCGTGTGACGCGGCACCGCGTATGACCCGACCCCGCGTCGTGATCGTCGGACTCGGCGACACGGGCGTCCTCACCGCCATCGCGCTGCGCGGGAACGCCGACGTCGTGGGCATCACCGC